>CAZKGS010000027.1:0-15240 GCA_964552105.1 uncultured Syntrophaceae bacterium | reverse complement strand
AATTTATTTGCTTTTGTATGCTTTTCTTATTTTTTCAATAATATTTGTCGTTGATATCCCTTTTATCTCAGGCATGATGATCACTCTGCCACCCCATCTTTTTGCCGATGCCCCGCCTGCAACAGTTTCTTCGGTCCAATCTCCTCCTTTCACAAGAACATGAGGTTGCAGGTATTCAATCAGTTGAATGGGTGTCTCTTCGTCAAAGATGGTTACATAATCTACCGCTTCAAGGGAAGCCATGACATATGCCCGTTCATCTTGAGGGATGAGAGGTCTTGGCTTGCCCTTAATCGACTGAACGGATGAATCACTGTTAAGGGCAAGAACCAGGATGTCGCCCAGTTTTTTTGCTTCATTAATATATTTTGCATGGCCGGCATGGAGAATATCGAAACATCCGTTGGTAAAAATGATCTTTTTCCCCTCTTTTCTATGTTTTTCAATGGCTTCCTTCAGGCGGTCTTTTGATAAAATTTTGTTCATATTAACTTTCTCACTATTCCTGTTAGATTCTTTATTCTCAACAACTGCGTTCTTTGCGCACAGATGTAGTGCCGGCAGTGAAAAGGTACAAGGTACAAGGACAAAAGATCAAGGAAAAACCTTTAGCCTTTAGTTCTCAGTCCTCATTGCTCGTTGCTCAGCCCTTGAGGCTTTGCCGCTTTAGGTAACCGTTCTTCCCACTGCCCTGGCAAGGGTCAGAACTGCCACTTCAGCGGCTTTATGCCGGATTAGTACCCGCGAACATTCTCTGACGGTACTCCCAGTCGTATAAACGTCGTCTATCAATAATATTTTTTCCCCCTTGATTTTCTCCGCATTTTTTACTTCAAATGCTCCCTTTACGTTTAACATACGTTCTTTTTTTTTCAGCATGGTTTGCGGTTTTGTATGAACATTTCTCTTTAGAATCGAGAAATCCAGGGATATTGAAAATTTCCGGGCGATTTCCCTTGCCAGAACAAGAGACTGGTTAAACCCACGTTCTTTTAATCTTTTCGGGTGAAGGGGAACAGGTATTATTAATGAGTAATTTCCAATAGCAAGTGATTTATACTCACGTTCCGCCATAAGCCTTCCCATGACTTCACCCATGGCGATCTTTCCTCTGTATTTGATCAAATGTATTGCTTCCAGCAGGGTCTTGTCATATTTCCCCAGGGCTCTCGCCACGGAAAAGGACTGTTTGGATACAATACACTCCTCGCAGAGGTGATCCTCGCCTTCCATGTCCGGAAAAGGTAGCCCGCAGCATGTACACTGCGGAGATTGAATGAAGTATATCAGGGAAAGACATTCCGGGCAGAAAGAGAATTTTTTGTTTTCTCTCATAAGAGCCCCACATATTGAACACCGTGGCGGGAATATAATATCGGTGAGACCGGTAAGAGTATTTTTAATTTCACATGCCATCATCGAGGGAAGTGAGCTTTTCAACGTTTTCTCCTATGGTCATACCGGGAACATCAGACCATAACCTCTCGATATCATAAAATTCTCTTGTGGGTTCATAAAAGATATGTATGATTACATCGCCGTAATCCATGAGAATCCAATTCCCGGAGTCTTTTCCTTCAATGCCCAGTGGCAGCACCCCCGACTTTTTTAATATTTCCTCAATAGATGCCGCAATCCCCTTGACCTGCCGGTCTGACGTTCCGCTGCATATTATAAAATAATCAGTAAAAGATGACAGTTCCTTAACTTTCAGGATGATGAGATTTTTGGCTTTCTTGTCCAGTGCCGCGTTTGTACACTGGAGAACGGTCTTTTTTGCGTCTGATTGTTTGATAACGAATATCACCTCCCTATCTTGGCAAACGGACTTTTTTGGATAATTGTTTCATCTCTGCCTGCTCCCACAGAGATGAGTGTTACGGAAACTTCAGCGAGCTCTTCCAACTTTTGTATGTATCTTTTTGCGGCAACCGGAAGCTCTTCGACATTTCTGAATACTGTTATATCTTCTGTCCAACCGTCAAACTCTTCATAAACAGGTTGACATTGCTCAAGGATCTTCAGATTTGAGGGAACATGTTCGGTAAATTCTTCGTGGTCGGTTTTGTAACCAACGCATATTTTTAGTTTATCAATACCGGTAAGAACGTCAAGTTTGGTCAGCGCAATTTCCGTTATTCCGGAAACTCTGACAGATTGTTTTACAAGAACCATATCGAGCCATCCGCAACGGCGTCTTCTACCAGTTGTAGCGCCAAATTCCTTGCCCACCTTTTGGATTCTTTCTCCTGTTTCATCTGTCAATTCTGTAACAAAAGGACCTTCTCCGACCCTTGTCGTATAGGCTTTACAGATACCTACAACGGCATCAACTTTAGTAGGACCGATACCGGTTCCACAACAGGCACTTCCCGATACCGTATTTGACGATGTAACGAAAGGAAAGGTGCCATGGTCAATATCAAGATGGCAGCCCTGGGCCCCTTCAAAGAGGATATTTTTACCGTTTTTGATTTCTCTATCGATAATAATAGAGGTGTTTGCCGCATATTCTCTCAAGCGGTCGGCGTATTCACGGTACTCTTTGTATATAGCCTTACCGTCTACCGGTTCTTCCCTGCAGAATTCTGTCAGATAGAAGTTTTTTTCCTCTATATTATTGTCTAATTTTTCCCGAAATGTATCATCATCGAGGAGATCGCAGAATCGGATGCCGGTCCGGGTAATTTTGTCCTCGTAGGCGGGGCCGATTCCCCTGCCTGTGGTGCCGATTTTTGACTTACCCTTTCTATTTTCACGAGCGCTGTCAAGTCTTTGATGATACGGCATAATTATGTGGGCGTATTCACTTATGAAAAGTTTTGTGTCAGGGGGCAAGAGGTGACGGCCCTTTAGTTCATCGATTTCCTGTATGAGAACTTTGGGATTGATAACCATCCCGTTTCCCAGGATACAGGTTTTATAATTATGAAGGATACCGGAAGGGATCAGATGGAGAATGGTCTGTTCTCCTTCCACAACCAGGGTGTGACCTGCGTTGTTTCCGCCCTGGAAACGCGCAATTACATCGGCCTCTTGTGCGTAAATGTCAACAATCTTACCCTTTCCTTCATCACCCCACTGGGTTCCAACGACTATAACAGTTGCCATAATTTGCCTCCAGAAAAATTACATTTCAAATTGGGTTACCGATATTACATTGGGCAGATCTCTGAGTTTTTTTAGCACATGTTCGGAAAGAAGGCTATCGGTACTGATCACGACAAGTGCCTTCCCATCAACCTGTTCGCGACTCAGGTGAAGCCTTGCAATATTAATATTGTTGTCTCCGAGAGTCGTCCCGATGTTACCGATAACGCCCGGCTTGTCATAATTGTAAAGTATAATCATACTGCCTTCAGGGATGACATCGAGAAAAAATTTATCAATCATAACGATTCTCGGATCCTGTCGTCCAAAGATAGTTCCTGCGGCGAAGCCTTCTCCCATGGTCGTTTTAACAGTAAGAGAAATCATGCTCCTGTAATCCTTTGTCTCACTACTCTTCGATTCAATAACCTTTATGCCCCGTTCTTTTGCTATGACGGGTGCGTTGATGTAGTTTATGTTTTCCCTCAGAATGGGTGCCAGGAGGCCCTTGAGGAGAGCTACTGTAATGGGAGCAACGTTGTACTCCAGAATTTCTCCACTGTATTCTATAGTAACATTTTCTATTCCTCCCCTCACAATCTGGGACTCAAATTTGCCAAGCATTTCTGCCAGGTTCAAATAGGGTCGTATCAGTGTCAGGATTTCTCCGCTGACTGAAGGGAAATTGACAGCGTTTTTAATGTCGCCTTTAGTCAGGTAATCAACAATCTGCCTGGCGATGGCTATGGCCACATTCCTCTGGGCTTCGTCGGTTGATGCCCCCAGATGGGGGGTACAGATAACATTATCCAGTGAAATCAACTCTGTACTCTTCGTAGGTTCTTCTTCAAAAACGTCAAGAGCAGCTCCCCCGAGCTTTCCCGATATGATGGCATCATGGAGATCTTTTTCATTTACGATTCCTCCCCTGGCGCAATTGATAATAACCGCGCCATCTTTCATTTTAGCAATAGCGTCGGCGTTGATAAGCCATTTCGTTTCATTTGTGAGAGGGGAATGTACTGTAATAAAATCGGACTTTTCCAGGAGCTCGTCGAAAGCAACAAGATTTATTCCTATCTTCTCAGCAGCTTCAGGGGATATGAAAGGGTCATAGGCGATAACGTTCATTTTTAAACCTAACGCCCTGTTAGATACGATGGCACCTACTCTTCCAATACCTATAATTCCGAGAGTCTTGTTGTAAACTTCGGACCCCATGAATTTCTTTTTTTCCCACTTGCCCGACTTCATGGACTGAGTGGCCTGGGGGATTTTTCTGGCAAGTGATAGCATCATGGATATGGCGTGTTCTGCGGTGGTAATTGTATTACCGCCGGGGGTATTCATAACGACGATACCCCGTTTGCTTGCCGCTGCTACGTCAACATTGTCGAGGCCCATTCCCGCCCGTCCAATTACCTTGAGATTGTCGGCCTTGTCTATGACATCGCTTGCAACTTTGGTTGCGCTCCTTATGGCCAGTCCGTCATAATTGCCTATAATTCCATTAAGCTCGTCATGGGTGAGGTTTGTCATAACATCAACATCAATTCCGGGGGCCTTCTTAAATATTTCTATACCCTCCTCAGCCAGGGTATCGCTTACGAGAACTTTCTTCATTAATAATAATCCTCCGATGTATAAGATTTTCTACAATTCATTTAACTTTACGGAACATACTTTTTCCAATCCGTAGATTGCATATTTGACGTCTGATTCTTCAACCGTCGGGCCACACCAGAAACGGAACCCCGGTGGTGCGTCTTTGTATGAGCTTGTGTCGTGAGCGATATTGTCTTTACTCAACATGCCTGCAACATCCTTGATAAATGCAGACTGTTTTTCCTTTGACATGGCCTGAAACTTATCGTTTGTAATCTTCAGGCAAACCGACGTATTCGATCGAATTTCTGCGGATTCGGCAAGAAAATCAATCCAGTTCGTTTTACTAACCCATTCTTCGATTACATGTAAGTTAGCCTGGCTTCTTGCCATTAAACCATCCAGGCCGATTTCTCCGGCCCATTTCAGTACGTCGAGATAATCTTCTACACAGAGCATGGAGGGAGTATTTATTGTGTCACCTTTAAAAATAGCCCGATTCAACTTGCCTCCTTTTTTCAGCCGGAATATTTTTGGCATCGGCCAGGGCGGGTCGTAGGATTCTATTCTTTCCACTGCCCGTGGGCTTAGAGCAAGTATGCCGTGGGCGGCTTCTCCGCCGAGACATTTCTGCCAGGAATAAGTCAGAACATCTACTTTTAACCAGTCAATATGCATGGCAAACGCTGCGCTGGTGGCATCGCAGATAGATAAACCTTTCCTCGCCGGTGAAATCCAATCCCAATTCGGGATCTTAACTCCGCTGGTAGTACCGTTGGCCACGAATATCACGTCATTTGACCAGTCTACATCTTTCAGGTTGGGAAGCTTTCCATAATCTGCCCTCATGATTGTCGGATTGAGCTTGAGTTCTTTTGAAACATCCGTTGCCCATCCTTCGCTGAAGCTTTCCCATACAAGAACGGTCACCGGTCTGGGGCCGAGGAGTGACCACATGGCTAACTCAAAAGCGCCCGTATCCGACGCAGGCAGTATGCCGAGAAGGTAGTCTTCCGGAACCTGCAGTAACTTCTTGCTGTCATTGATGGCCCTGCCCAGTTTTTCGCTGCCCAGAGAACTGCGATGGGAACGGCCAATGGCTGCATCCTTTAACATATCGAGATTCCAGCCCGGCCTTTTACTGCAGGGACCCGAGCTGAAATTTGGATTATTTATCATTGATAAGACCTTTCAGTAATTATTGTTATTACAACCTATAATTAATATCAGAATTATTTCTTTTCCTCAAGAGTTTTCGTTTTGTGTTGACGGGAGCATAAAATAACAATAATATCACGTTCTGATGTGGAGGATTTCAGCGTCAATCCCGTGTTAAAAGGTCTCTGTTTTGAAAAAAATAAAAACCATCTTTTTTTGTCAGAATTGCGGTCATCAATCACCTAAGTGGCTGGGAAGATGTCCTTCCTGTGGTGAATGGAACCAGTTCGTTGAAGAAGAGATAAGAAAAATCGACTCAGAGGATCCTTTTCAGACAGGGTTTGACGGATCACCTCTTCCCATTGATGCGATTGAACTGGATGATAAAGAGAGGATCGAAATCGGAATTGCTGAAATGGACAGAGTTCTTGGAGGAGGAATTGTTAAAGGGTCTTCTGTTCTTGTTGGCGGTGATCCTGGAATCGGCAAATCGACCCTTCTGCTCCAGATCTTGCAGAATCTTGCACAGAAGGGCCTCAAGGTTTTCTATGTTTCCGGAGAGGAATCGGCACGACAGATCAAACTCCGCGGCAGGAGAGTCGGTGCCTCATCGAAAAATCTCCTCATCTATGTCGAGATTTCCCTCGAGGCCATATTGCGGCAGATCAAAGAAATAAAACCGGAAGTGGTCGTCGTTGATTCAATACAGACGATTTATTCATCGAAACTTTCTTCCGCACCCGGCAGTGTGGGGCAGGTGAGAGAATCATCGGGACAGCTCATATTATTGTCAAAAAAGACAGGGATTCCCATCTTTCTTATCGGTCATGTGACAAAGGATGGCGCCATAGCCGGACCGAAGGTACTGGAACATATGGTGGACGCGGTTCTCTATTTCCAGGGGGATTCAGGACACGCCTTTCGAATCATCAGAGGAGTGAAAAACAGGTATGGGCCGACGAATGAAATCGGTGTCTTCGAAATGAGGGAAAACGGTCTTTCCGAGGTATCAAATCCGTCTGCCCTTTTCCTTTCAGAGAGACCCGAAGGAGCCGCCGGTTCCATAGTAGTGCCGAGTATGGAAGGAACGAGACCTATCCTCGTGGAAATTCAATCACTCGTCAGCGAGACGAGTTTCGGTATGCCGAGGAGGACTACCATCGGTGTCGATCACAACAGGGTATCTTTACTGGTTGCTGTTCTTGATAAGATCTGCGGATTGCATATAGTTAATCATGATATTTTCATCAATGTGGCCGGCGGTGTAAAGTTGAATGAGCCGGCGATAGATCTGGGAATTGTATCATCCATTGTGTCGGGTTTCCTCGGACGTCCTATCGATGCGGGTACCATTGTGTGTGGTGAAGTGGGTCTGACCGGTGAAGTAAGAGGTGTCGGTCAGATGGAAGCAAGGATAAAGGAGGCCGCCAAAATGGGATTTGACCGCTGTATTCTTCCGAAGGCCATGGTCAGCGATATCTTGCCGGAAACCGATATGGCATTAATCAGGATCAGCAATCTAAGGGAATTGGTCGATCATCTTTTCTGATCGGTCTCGTTCATCGATTTATTTTTTCCTTATGAAAATTTTGAAAAGCCGCCTTTATTTGTTTCTTTTGTGGTTGACTATTATCCTTATTCTCTGGTAACACAACACCCGTGTCTGTAAAAAAATATAAGTAGTTAATATTAAAGATTTATTCTGTCATTTTGGGCAATTATAATGTGTGCGCTGTCACAGTGTTTTGGCATGTTCGGTTGATATAAGGGGTGAGGAGAATCAGGTATCCATATGGATTATGAAATAGTGTTAGGAGTCATCGGCGGACTGGGTCTGTTTATATATGGCATGTATCTTTTGAGCGATTCGCTCAGGAAGTTATCGTTAACATTGTTGAAAACGATGCTGGAAAAGATGACATCCACCAGAATCCGTTCAACCCTTGTGGGGGTAATTGTTACTGCTATTATACAAAGTTCAAGCGCTACCTCCGTTATTATCATAGGATTCTTGAATGCAGGTTTCATACCCCTGGCTGCGGCTCTGGCAATAATGCTCGGAGCACATGTGGGAACGACCGTCACTGCCCAGTTAATCGCGTTCAAATTGACAACGATTGCCCCGATCTTCGTTTTTATCGGTGCCGTAGTTTTCTTTTTCGCAAAGAAGGATAAGAATAAAAATAAGGCCCTTGCCATACTTGGATTCGGTCTTTTATTCCTTGGACTTGCCATGATGAGTGCTGCAGTGAAACCTCTGGCTGACAATGAAGCCACGAGAAATGCCTTTGTCAGCTTCGGCCGTCAACCGCTCCTCGGGATTTTTACAGGATTCCTGGTAACGGCTATAATACAGAGCAGTTCGACGACCACGGGTATGATTATTGCCTTCGCAGCGGCGGGTCTTCTTGATCTGCCTTCCTCTATCTATCTCATATTCGGGACGAACATCGGTACCGGCGTGACAGCGATTCTTGCGAGTATCGGAGGTAATCTGTCGAGTAAAAGACTCGCTGTTGGAAATATAATATTTACTGTCCTGGCGACGGTCATTGCTATTTTTTGCGCACCCCTTTACCTGAAATATATTCCCATGTTTTCAGGTGATATCGCACGGCAGGTAGCAAATACGCACACGATCTTCAATGTTGTCAGTACAATAATTTTTCTTCCGTTTCTCCCAATTTTTGTGAAACTTTTTAATTGGGTAATTCCCGGGGCGGACTATGAAAGGAAAGAGTCACATTTCCTTGATAAACATTTATTAGTAACACCTCATCTGGCGATCAAGGCGGTTGTTAAAGAGCTGGCCGCGATGCTGAGTATTTGTCAGGAAATGCTGGATAAGGCGAGAAAGTGTACGATAAATTACAATCATAAGCTGAGAAATGAAATTTCATTTGATGAGGAATCCGTTGATGAGATGCAGAAGAGCATTACGGAATATCTTGTTGAGATGACGCAAAATGAGCTTATGGATAAGCAGAGAAGATTGATTCCGGCAATTCTCCACAGTGTGAATGATATTGAGAAAGCAGGCGATTACTGTGAAAATATTGTCAAGTTGGCTCAGAGGGCATATGAATATGATTTAACTTTTTCTCCCCACGCCGCCATGGAACTCGATAAACTCTTTGACAAAACGGAGACCCTGATGCGGCATACCAAGAAGGCCATTCTGCGTGACGATCATAAAGCCGCCAGTATTACATTGAATATTGAAGGGGAAATCGATGAACTGATAGCGCAGTATAAAATGAATCATATAAGAAGGCTGGCAGAAGGATCTTGTATCAGTAATTCCGGCCTGGTTTATTCTGATATACTGACGGATATAGAAAGGTTAAACGATCACCTGTGTAATATCACAAAGGGCATACTGCATATTGGGAAGAGGTGATTTTTTGAATTTAAATGTTTTGTAATTGATGATCAGCTTAAGTATTTTGTACAATAGTAATGAGGAGGATGAATATAATGCTTAATAAAATATATTGGCTTGGACATTCGAGCATAAAAATAAAAGGTGACAAGACTGTTTACATCGATCCCTGGAAACTCCGGGATTCTGATACTGCCGACCTTATTCTCATCAGTCACTCCCATGGTGATCATCTCTCGCCCGGAGATGTCGAAAAGATTTACAAAGATGATACGGTAATCATTACAACAGAGGATTGTGCCGCACAACTGTCAGGTGATGTACGGGTGATAACACCGGGAGACGAGATTCAGGTTGGCGAAATCAAAGTAGAGGCAGTACCTTCATACAACACGAATAAAGCCTTTCATCCAAGGCAAAATAAATGGGTCGGTTTTATCATAACCATGGAAGGAAGCCGGATCTACTATTGCGGCGATACGGATTTTATACCGGAGATGAGAGAAATAGAAGCTGATATCATGATTGTGCCGGTTGGTGGAACGTACACCATGACCGCTGAAGAAGCAGCCGAGGCGGTCAATTTGATAAAACCTGGAATTGCAATTCCTGTTCATTACGGTGATATTGTGGGATCCATAAAAGACGCGAAAAAGTTTAAAGATCTCTGTGAGGTTCCGGTAGAGATTAAGACTCCCCATGATAAGTAACGTGCAGCACGTAAAAATTGGTTGAAATCTTTGAATGTATGATTTTTCGATGCTCAGAGCATTTTTTTGACCATTCATAGATCCAGGAAACAAATAATGACAAATTCCAAAGCCCAAAGTTCAAATGAATATCAAATGTCAAAGCCAAAAAATTTGACATTTAGTCATTTGGACTTAATTTTGTATTTGGATTTTGACATTTAGACTTATTAATTATTCTGTCAGGAAAATTAAAAAAATAGTTTTGCCAAACTTGACAGAATTAAATTAATGTTTATTTTATGATTGTCTATGGAGGGAATGCAACAGGTAAGTTTTGTTACTTAAAAGAGTTTATAAAATCATTATGGTAGGAAAGGAGAAGTTGAAGAATGAAAATTAGGCCATTGCATGACAGAATTCTTGTAAAACGTGTTGAGGAAGAGACAAAGACAAAGGGGGGGATCATTATCCCCGATAGCGCGAAAGAAAAACCTTTTGAAGGTGAAGTCATTTCTGTGGGTAAGGGCAGGAAAACGGAAGATGGTAAAGTAGTTGCCCTTGACGTAAAAGCCGGTGACAGAATTCTCTTTAGCAAGTATGCAGGATCTGATATCAAAATTGATGATGTTGAGTACCTGATTATGAGAGAAGAAGATGTCCTGGGAATCATAGAAAAATAAAAAATTAATTATGCTTATAAGAAGGAGGAAATTTTAATGTCAGCAAAAGAATTACGATATGATGAACAGGCGAGAAAATCTATCCTCATCGGTGTGAATACACTCGCCGACGCGGTTAAGGTAACTCTCGGTCCAAAAGGAAGGAATGTTATACTGGACAGAAGCTTTGGTGCTCCCACGGTAACAAAAGATGGCGTTACCGTTGCCAAAGAGATCGAGCTGGAAGATAAATTCGAAAATATGGGCGCCCAAATGGTAAAAGAGGTCGCCAGCAGGACAAGTGATGTGGCTGGTGATGGGACCACAACGGCAACTATTCTTGCCCAGGCAATTTACAGGGAAGGTGTCAAAGCTGTCGCTGCAGGAAGTAACCCCATGGATATTAAGAGGGGTATTGAGAAAGCCGTGGTGGTAGTGGTCGATGAACTGGGAAAAATGAGCAAACCGACGAAAGATCAGAAAGAAATCGCTCAGGTCGGGACCATTTCTGCGAACAACGATGAGACCATCGGCAATATCATCGCCGAGGCCATGGGTAAGGTCGGTAAAGAAGGTGTCATTACAGTAGAAGAGGCGAAGGGATTAGTGACAGAGCTGGAAGTCGTGGAAGGCATGCAGTTTGATCGGGGATACCTTTCACCCTACTTTGTAACCAATGCTGATAAGATGGAAGCAATTCTGGAAGACGCATATATTCTCGTTTTTGACAAGAAGATCTCCGTTATGAAAGATCTTCTCGGTGTTCTTGAGCAGATTGCCAAGATGGGTAAGCCACTCCTTATTATTTCCGAGGATATTGAGGGTGAAGCACTGGCCACGCTTGTTGTAAATAAAATCCGCGGCACGCTGCAGGTAGCAGCCGTTAAGGCTCCCGGATTCGGTGAGAGAAGGAAGGCAATGCTCGAAGATCTTGCCATTCTTACCGGCGGAAATCTCATTTCGGAAGAAACCGGTTCCAAACTTGAGAATGCGACAGTGGAAGATCTGGGTCGTGCCAAGAGAATCATTATCGATAAAGATAATACCACTATTATCGATGGTGCGGGTGACAGGAAGGCCCTTGAAGCACGGGTCAAGCAGATGAGAGTGCAGATGGAGGAGACCTCTTCCGATTACGACAGGGAAAAAATTCAGGAAAGGCTGGCGAAGCTTGTTGGTGGTGTTGCCATTATTAAAGTCGGTGCGGCCACGGAAACAGAAATGAAAGAAAAGAAAGCAAGGGTTGAGGATGCCTTGAATGCCACCCGTGCAGCAGTTGAAGAGGGAATCGTTCCCGGTGGCGGAGTGGCTATTGTCAGAACCCTTCCGGCCCTTGGCAAGATGAAACTGAACGCTGATCAGCAGGTCGGCGTAAATATCATCAAAAAGGCGATGGAAGAGCCGTTAAGGATGATCGCTAACAATGCCGGGTTTGAGGGTTCTATTGTTGTGGAGAAGGTTAAAACCCATAAGGGTGACTATGGCTTCAACGCCCTGACAGACAAGTATGAAAATATGATAAAAGCGGGAGTTATCGATCCCACAAAGGTGACAAGGTTCGCGTTGCAAAATGCATCCAGCGTTGCCGCTCTGATGCTGACAACCCAGTGTATGGTTGCTGAAAAGCCGACACAGGAAACACCGATGCCGGCAATGCCTCCAGGAGGAATGGGTGGTATGGGTGGAATGGGTGGAATGATGTAAGTCGTCTGATTCCTTGAAATGTTGGTAACCAAAAGCCCCTTGCCGGAAGGCAGGGGGCTTTTTTTGTTTTAAACGAAAATGATTGCCAACCGGTTATAAATTGTGTTACTTAATTTTGATAATAAAAATTTGGGGGAATTACATGGACTATAAAGATACATTGAATCTACCAAAGACCGGTTTTTCCATGAAAGCAAATCTTTCCAAAAAGGAACCTGAGATGCTTGAACGGTGGGAAGAAATGCGTGTTTATGACAGGATAAGAAAAGTATCTAAAGGGAGAAAAACATACATTCTTCATGATGGTCCTCCCTATGCCAATGGAGATATTCATCTCGGGACGGCATTAAATAAAATCATAAAAGACATCGTGGTCAAGTCAAAAAATATGAGCGGTTTCGACAGTATATTTGTTCCGGGATGGGACTGCCATGGTCTTCCTATAGAACATCAGGTTGATAAAGAACTGGGTGAGAAACAATACAGTCTGTCACAGGCCGAAAAGAGAAGACTCTGCCGTACATATGCCAAAAAATATCTCGACACACAGAGAAAACAATTTAAAAGACTTGGTTGCTTTGGTGAGTGGGATAACCCCTATATAACAATGGATTATAGTTATGAAGCTAAAACAGTCGAAGAACTGGGGAAGCTTTTGTTAAACGGCGACATATACAAGGGGAAAAAACCGGTTTACTGGTGTGCCTCCTGTAAAACCGCGTTGGCTGAGGCTGAAGTAGAATATGAAGATCATACGACGCCTTCCATTTATGTGAAATTTCCCATGATATCCGATCTATCTTCGGTGCTTCCCGCGCTTGCCGGACAAAAAGTCAGCGTGGTGATCTGGACGACAACTCCCTGGACTATTCCTGCTAATCTCGCCATCGCATTCCACGAGGATTTTGATTATATTGCCGTGAAGGTTAAAGGCGAAGTTTTAATCATCGCAAAAGAACTTCTCGATTATTGTATGGATGCCTTCGGTTACAGAGATGAAAAATATGAAATTCTGGATGAATTCAAGGGCAGGGTTGTAGAGGGGCTCAAATGCAGACATCCGTTTATTGATCGTGAAAGTGTTTTAATACTGGCCCCCTTTGTGACACTTGATGCGGGGACAGGGACTGTTCATATCGCGCCTGGTCATGGCCAGGAAGACTATGAAATAGGGCTGGAATACGGGTTAGATGTATATGCCCCCGTCGATGATGACGGTAATTTTACTCCCGATGTCGATTTCTTTGCCGGACAATTCGTATTTGATGCCAATGGTCCGGTGAATGAAAAGTTAAAAGAGGTTGGCGCACTCCTTGGGCTCGTGTATATGGAACATCAGTACCCCCATTGCTGGCGGTGCAAAAACCCCATTATTTTCAGGTCAACAGAGCAGTGGTTTATTTCCATGGAAAAGAATGGATTGAGAGAGAAAGCACTCAAAGCAATAGACAGTGTTTCATGGATCCCGTCATGGGGTCGTGACCGTATATACGGTATGATCGAGAACAGACCTGACTGGTGTATTTCACGGCAGCGTGTATGGGGAGTACCCATTACGATATTTTACTGCAAACAGTGTAACAATCCTTTGTATACTAAAGAAACGTTAGATCATGTCGTTGCTCTGGTCAAGGAACATGGTGCCGATGTGTGGTATGAAAGAGAAGCAAAAGATCTCATGCCGGAGGGTACGGTATGTCCCGTTTGCCAGGGTGAGGATTTTACAAAGGAGTCAAACATACTGGATGTCTGGTTTGATTCCGGCGTGAGTCATGCGGCGGTCCTGGAAAATACAGACAAGTGGAAAAGTCTCCGGTCACCGGCGGACATGTATCTTGAGGGAAGTGACCAGCACAGGGGATGGTTTCATTCCTCCCTTCTGGAGTCGGTAGGAACGCGGGGAAGGGCGCCCTACAAGAGTGTTCTGACCCATGGCTTTGTGGTTGATGGGGAAGGGAAAAAGATGTCCAAATCGATGGGCAATGTCATCGATCCCCAGGTAATGGTTAATGAATATGGCGCGGAGATACTGAGGCTCTGGGTGGCTGCCGAAGATTACACCTCTGATATCAGGATTTCTAAAGAAATACTGAAGCATCTCGTTGATGCTTATAGAAGGATTCGAAATACAAGCAGATACATATTGGGGAACCTGCCTGATTTCGATATCAAAAAAGACATGGTTCCTTATGAAGAGATGAAAGAGATGGATAAAGGGGCCCTCAACAGGCTTCAGGAGATCATCCGGCGCGTAAGAAATGCTTATGAGAATTATCAGTTTCACACGGTTTACTATACGCTTCATAATTATTGTACCGTTGACCTGAGCGCCCTCTACCTTGATGTTTTAAAAGACAGGCTCTACACATCAAAGGCAAAATCTCAGGAGAGAAAATCTGCTCAAAGCGCCATGTATATAATCCTTGATACCATGATAAAACTTTTGGCCCCCGTTCTTGTCTTTACTGCGGAAGAGATATGGGATAGCTTGCCTGACTATGAAGGCAAAGAAGAGAGTATCCACATGACGCTGTTCCCCGATGTGAATCCGAAATATGTAAATAAAGACATCGGAGAGAAATGGAAGATCCTTGTTGATCTTAAAAGTGAAGTGTCGAAGGCGATAGAGATAGCCAGGCAAAATAAAGTCGTGGGACATTCTCTTGACAGCCGTGTCGATATTTTTGCTCCCGAAAAGCTCAGGGCACTTTTGGAGAACTATCACAAAGATATAAAGTCTCTGTTTATTGTATCCGGGGTCAATATTCTTGAAGAAGATAAAATCGAAAATCCGTATGAAAGTACAGAGTTCGAAGGTTTAAAAATAGGAGTTTCAAAGGCCTTGGGACAGAAATGTGAGAGATGCTGGAATTATAGTGTGACCGTGGGAGGTAACTCCGATCACCCGACTATCTGTGAAAGATGTGTTGGGAATCTTGAATGAGCGATT
>CAZKGS010000026.1:13863-15448 GCA_964552105.1 uncultured Syntrophaceae bacterium | reverse complement strand
TGGTAGTCCCAGGGAGAATTGAACTCCCGTTTCTGGCGTGAGAGGCCAGCGTCCTAACCCCTAGACGATGGGACCATAGCTGGATGACCAAGGTTCAAACCTACGGCAGCAAATTCCAGAGACCTGAGTCCGACCGATAGGCAACCTCCTGGCAAGCCAATTTTGAATGGTACGAATTAGACAAATAATGCTGAAAAGTCAAGACCAAATTTCAGTTATGACGTTGTTTTATATAATCTACCGCTTTTTTTATCCTATGCACAACCTTCTCTTTTCCCAGAGTTATCATAACATCATCAATTCCGGGGCTTACTGTCTTTCCCGTAAGAGCGACCCTCATCGGCTGTGCGATAAATTTGAGTTTTGTTTCCCTTTCTTCAGTGATACTTCTCAGGAAAAATTCGATCCCCTCCTTTGTGAAATCTTCCAGAAGCGGCAGTTTCTCTGCCACAGCTTCCAGATGGCCGGCAAATTCAACCTTGAGAAATTTTTCTGCCGCCTTTTCTTCATACTCTGTTTCATCCCCGAAATAGAAGGCGCCCAAATCGGCCATTTCCGCCAGGGTCTTTGATCTCGTCTTGAGATCGGTTACAACCTGTTCGACATAGTGCATATCTGACGTACCCAGCCCAAGTTTCTCAAAAAACGGACGTGCGTCTTCTGCCAGTCTCTTCCCGGGGCTTTCCTTTATGTAATGCTGGTTCAGCCAGATGAGTTTTTCCGGATTAAAAACGGAAGCAGATTTACCGACAGACTCAAGAGTGAAAAAATCGATGAGTTCAGGGATTGAAAATATTTCCTGATCACCATGGGACCATCCAAGCCTCACCAGATAATTTACAAGAGCCTCCGGTAAATACCCCATTCCCTTGTAGGCCATCACCGAAGTTGCACCGTGGCGTTTGCTCAACCGGGCTTTGTCGGAACCCAGTATCATAGGGACATGGGCAAATTCCGGAAGATCGTATCCCAGGGCATCGTAAAGAAGGATCTGCCTTGGTGTATTATTGAGATGATCATCCCCCCGTATGACATGAGTAATTCCCATTTCGGCATCATCAACAACGACGGCAAAATTATAGGTTGGATAACCGTCGCTCCTCTCTATGACGAGATCATCCAGTTCCTCATTATTAAATCTGACATTGCCCTTAATAAGATCATTAACAACTGTAACTCCCATCTGGGGGTTCTTGAATCTCACCACCGAATTTTCCGCCCTGCCGAAATTTTTATCCCGGCATGTTCCGTCATATTTCGGTTTTCTCCCCTCGGAAAGGGCCTTTTTTCTTTTTTCCTCTAGATCTTCAGGAGTACAGACGCAATGATACGCCTTTCCTTCGTCGATGAGTTTCTGAACCATCTTTCTATGAATTTCAACTCTTTCGGCCTGGAAATATGGTTCTCCATCCCAATCAAGTCCCAGCCACCTCATGGCATCCAGGATTGCCGTTGTCGATTCCTCTGTCGAACGAAGCTGATCCGTATCTTCGACCCTCAGAATGAACTGTCCCTTATTGTGTTTTGCAAAGAGCCAGTTAAAAAGCGCCGTTCTCGCCCCTCCGACATGTAAATAACCGGTAGG
>CAZKGS010000026.1:0-13763 GCA_964552105.1 uncultured Syntrophaceae bacterium | reverse complement strand
AGTGATTTTTCCGGAGTGTGTTGTTTTTGCAACACCAACCCGTGTTGATTTCGGAAAATCCACGTTATAGTTATTAAGCTTTGCAGAAATTACCGTAACTATAGTCAATGAGCTTATCTGGTATATAAATTGCTTTACCTCGTGGGCAGTATTCTCATGAACATCTGTTTTTGTCAAGAATGTATTGAATTTCTCTCTGAAATGAGTCATTTTAAAAATATAAAAATGTCTTGACAAGAAAACTATTTTATAATTAACTCTACCACTTTATTTGGAAACATATATCGGGAATCAGGGTTAGCCATGAAGATTAACGTAGCAAATATTCCGGAAAATGGCTTAAACCTTCAGATTTCCAAAAACAGAGACTGGCTCCGTGAAATGCTGCCGGAAGGAGATGAAGTCTTTTTCTCTGTTGACAGGATCGAAGGCCAGTGTTTTGTTATAAAGATCGGAAAAACTGTATCTGCAACAGGTACCATTGAAACAGAAATCAACCTTGAGTGCTGCCGGTGTCTCGGAAAATTTATACTTCCGGTAAAAACTGAATTTAAATATACATTTGCCCCGGTTGAAGATTTGTCAGGAGAAGAAGATTTAGAATTAACCGGCGAAGACCTTGGCTTCGGTTATTACAAGGACAACGTAATTGATCTGGACCCGATTATACTTGAACAGATTGTCCTTCAGGTTCCAATGAAGCCCCTATGTAAAGAATCATGCAAGGGTCTTTGCCCCCATTGCGGGATCAATCTTAACGTGGAAAGTTGTGACCATCATATAACAGCATTTGAGAATCCTTTTGCTGTTCTAAAAAAAATGAAGATTAATAAAAGAAAAAATTGAAAAGAGGGTTATTTTATGCCAAATCCAGTCAAAAGACATTCAAAATCAAGAAGGAACAAGAGAAGATCCCATGACGCTCTTACCCTTCCTACAATTTCCATATGCCCACAGTGTAGTGAATCCAAATTACCTCACCGTGCATGTCCTCACTGCGGGTTTTATAAGGGGCGGGAAGTTATTTCGGCTGAAAAGATTTCCTGAAAAAGATCTTTCCCATTTGGAAGTGGTTAAATCATGAGCAAGACAGGCATAGTCTTTCCCGGTCAGGGTGCACAATACGTTGGAATGGCTAAAGATTTCTATAGGGAATTCGAAGAAGCAAAAAATACTTTTGCTGAGGCCCGAGAAATCCTTAACTTCGATATTGCGGAACTCTGTTTTGAAGGACCCCAGGAATCCCTCGATCAAACTGTAAACACGCAAACTGCTGTTCTGACCGTTAATGTTGCGGCTTACAGAATATTCGAGAAAGAGACTGGCGTAAGACCGATAGTCATGGCAGGTCACAGTCTCGGAGAATACAGTGCCCTGTATGCCGCGGGAGCTATAAGTTTTGCCGATGCCTTATCGCTTGTACATGCGAGGGGAAAATATCAACAGGAAGCAGTACCACCAGGTACCGGTTGTATGGCTGCGATTATGGGCGTCGAGAGAGAGCTCGTTGAAAGCACCTGTCGGGACATCAACAAAACGAACGGAGCAATAGTTGAACTGGTTAACTTCAACTCCCCAAATCAGTTTGTCATCTCCGGCCATACGAAAGCCGTTGAAAAAGCAATAATCAAGGCAAGGGAACGGGGAGCCAAAAGAGCAGTCAAACTTCCCATCAGCATACCCTGCCATTGCAGTCTTTTGGACAAGGCAGCAGAAATGTTTGCGGAAAATTTAAACAAGACAGAGGTAAAAGACTGCAATACAAAAGTAATTCCAAATTACGATCCCGACACTTTTTATTCAAAGGAAAACATGAGGGCACTTCTGGCAAAGCAGATCAACTCCCCTGTCAGGTGGCAGGAAACAGTAGAAAAAATGATTGAAATGGGAATTGATACCATCATCGAGACGGGTCCCAAGCGAACACTTTCCGGTCTTATAAAAAGAATTAACAAAGACGTTCGAACCTTGAACGTGGAAGACATGAATTCTTTGAAAAAAACGATCAAAACCATAAATGGTCTATAGTTGATCTATGATAACTGATGAAAAAATAGCGCTGGTAACAGGTGGTTCGAGAGGAATCGGCAGGGCAATCGCTGTAAAACTCTCAGAAAATGGTACTTTTGTATTTGTCAATTATTATCAGGACAAAAAGGCCGCCACTGAAACACTTCGCATTATCAGAGACAAGGGCGGGGATGGCAAGATATGTCAATTTGATGTTTCTGATTTTGAAGCATCTCAAAAGGCAATAAAAAATATAGTAAATAAAAAAGGCAGGATTGACATTCTTATAAATAATGCCGCCATTTCCAATAGCGGGGTTTTTGTGAGAACCAGAGAGAAAGACTGGGACACCACAATAGAAATAAACCTTAAAGGAGTTTTTAACTGCTGCAGGGCTGTAACCAAAAGCATGATGAAGCAACGCAGGGGACGTATTATCAATATATCCTCCGTTGTAGCTGAAGGTGGAAATTCCGGTCAGGTCTGTTATTCCGCATCCAAGGCGGGAATTATCGGCCTTACAAAATCCCTTGCCAAAGAACTGGGGCCCAGAAATATCTGCGTCAATGCTGTGGCTCCCGGATTTATAGATACTGACATGACATCTTCACTTTCAGAAGAAATAAGAAAAAAAATAATCGATCAGATACCTCTATCAAGGTCAGGCACTCCGGAAGATGTAGCAGGAGTCGTTACATTCCTTGTTTCCAGGGATGCTGATTACATAACAGGGCAGGTGATACATGTGAATGGAGGAGTGTACATGTGACCTTTCGTGTTTCGGTTATCGTGAATCGGGTTTCGTAATCAGGAATTACGAGATAATTTCAGAGCTTATATAAAAGGAGGAGGAGTTTTTAAATGACCATTGAAGAACAGGTAAAGAAAATTATTGTGGAGCAGTTGAATGTAACTGAAGAAGAATGTGTTCCTGAAGCAAAATTTATTGATGATCTTGGAGCAGATTCTCTCGATCTGGTAGAACTGATCATGGCAATGGAAGATCACTTCGAACTTGAAATCTCGGATGATGAGCTGGCAAATATTTCAAAAATACAGGATGTTGTTGATTATATAAAAGCAAGGGAAGCGGCGTAACCTTAGAACTCTGGAGATGTTTTAATTGAGAAAAAGAGTTGTTGTCACCGGATTGGGCACCGTTAATCCCATCGGTAATTGCGTGAAAGATACGTGGGAAGGGATTTGTGCCGGAAAATCAGGAATCTCAGCGATTACAAAGTTTGATACGACCAATTTCAGAACGAAGATCGCCGGTGAATTGAAAAACTTTGATCCTCTGACCTTTGTTACACCGAAAGAAGTCCGCAGGCTTGATGATTTTATTATTTACGCTCTTGCATCCGCCGAGATGGCAATAGCTGACTCAGGGCTTACCATTGATGATAAAAACACCGGGAGAACCGGAGTTATACTGGGCACCGCTATAGGGGGAATATCCACCATAGAGAAAGAAAAAGAAGTCCTGCTGAATTCAGGGACGAAGAAGCTATCTCCTTTCACAATACCCGGAGCCCTGGCAAATCTCGCCGCGGGTAACATAGCCATACGGTACGGCGCCAGGGGTCCTATAAGCTGCACTGTAACCGCCTGCGCAGCAGGTAACAACGCCATCGGCGATGCCTTCAGGACGATCTCACACGGTTATGCAGACGTAATGATCACGGGGGGCACTGAGGCAGCTGTTTGTTCACTCACCGTTGCTGCTTTCAACGCCATGAGAGCTATATCCACCCGAAACGATAATCCGGAAGCAGCAAGCAGACCCTTTGACAAAAACCGGGACGGTTTTGTTATCAGTGAAGGTTCTGGCATAGTCATTCTGGAAGAATTGACCTTTGCTTTAAATAGAGGAGCCACAATCTACGCTGAATTGTCAGGATTTGGGTCGACATGTGATGCCTTTCATATTGCGGCACCGCCGCCGGGTCATCCGGGCGCAATAAAATGTATGCAACTTGCCCTGCAAGATGCCGGCGTGGAAGTTTCCGATATCGATTATATTAACGCGCATGGCACTTCAACATATCTGAATGACACATATGAAATTGAGGCCATAAAAAAGGTGTTTGGCGATCACAACAAAAATCTGGCTGTGAGTTCCACGAAATCGATGACAGGCCACATGCTCGGTGCTGCAGGGGGACTGGAAGCAATTATTTCGGTAAAGTCAATTTATGAGGGGGTTGTTCCCCCAACCATCAATCTGGATAATCCTGATCCCGCATGCAATCTGGACCTTGTACCACACAGGACAAGAAAAAAAGATGTCCGGGCAGCCATGTCCAATACCTTCGGTTTTGGTGGGGTCAATGCCGTTCTGGTTTTTAAGAAATACGATGAATAATCAAAGAGTTAAGTCTCAGACTTCAAACCTTGATTTTAAGGACGGGGAATTGCTGTTGTGAAGGTTATTATAGGTTCTGATCATGCGGGTTATTCACTTAAAGAAGGCATAAAGGAATACCTCAATAAATCGGAAACAGAAATAGTTGACGTAGGAACTGATAGCGATGAACCGGTGGACTACCCCGATTTCGGCTCTCGGGTGGCTGAAAAAGTTTCATCAGGTGAGTTTAAAAGAGGTATCCTCGTATGCGGTTCCGGTGTCGGAATGACAATCGTGGCAAATAAATTCCCCGGAGTGAGGGCTGCTTTATCTCTCGATGTCGAGACGGCTAAATTAAGCAGGATGCATAACGATTCAAACATTCTTTCCCTCGCAGGAAGAAAAACTGATATAGAAACAGCAAAAAATATAATTAAGACATGGTTGGAAACGGAGTTTGAAGGGGGAAGACACAAAAGACGTCTTGACAAAATCAAAAATATAGAGTTTGAAGTTTCAGGTTCAAAGTTTAATCAGAATTCTAAACTCGAAACCTGAAACTTGAAACTTCAAACCTGAAACTCAACGAGGAGGAAAGCAATAATGTCTATTTTATCGAAAACCGATCCGGAAGTTGCCCATGCCATAATGCTGGAGACAAAACGACAGGCAGGCAAGGTGGAACTTATTGCCTCGGAAAATTTTGTAAGTGAGGCAGTTCTTGAAGCCCAGGGTTGTATAATGACCAATAAATACGCTGAGGGATATCCGGGGAAGAGATATTACGGAGGATGTGAATTTGTCGATATCGTGGAAATCCTTGCTATAGAAAGAACCAAACAACTCTTCGGCGCCGATCATGTAAACGTTCAGCCCCATTCGGGAACTCAGGCTAATATGGCAGTTTATTTTGCGACGCTCCAGCCGGGAGATACAATTCTGGGAATGAATCTTTCCCATGGTGGACATCTTTCTCACGGCAGTCCGGCAAACTTCTCGGGGAGACTTTATAATATTGTTTCCTACGGAGTGGATAAAGAGACAGAGACTATCGATTTCAATGAAGTGGAAGATCAGGCAAAAAAACACAAGCCGAAAATGATCGTCGTCGGAGCGAGTGCGTATCCGAGAACGATCGATTTTGAGGCCTTCAGACAGATAGCGGACAAAGTCGGTGCAATTATTATGGCCGATATCGCCCATATTGCGGGCCTTGTTGCAACTGGCCTGCATCCCTCCCCTGTCCCCATCTGCGAATTTGTTACTACAACAACTCACAAAACCCTCCGCGGCCCCAGAGGGGGACTCATAATGTGTAAGGAAGATTTTGCCAAGATCATAAACAGCCGCGTATTTCCCGGCAGTCAGGGCGGTCCCCTTATGCATGTCATTGCAGCGAAGGCGGTGGCTTTGCAGGAGGCTCTTTCGGATGATTTTAAAGTCTACCAGTCCCAGATTGTGAAAAACGCCAGGGTTATGGCGGAAGAACTGATTTCTCGAGGTTTGCGCCTCGTCTCAGGGGGAACGGATAATCACCTTATGCTTATCGATCTGACGGACAAAGGATTGACAGGAATGGAGGTCGAAGAAGCCCTTGACCGTGCAGGCATAACAACAAATAAAAATGGTATTCCTTTTGACACAACAAGTCCTCAAGTCACAAGTGGCATAAGGCTTGGAACTCCCGCAGTTACAACAAGAGGTATGAAAGAAGAAGAAATGAGAACGATAGCCCGTTTAATTTCTCATATAATAGACGATATACACAACGATAAGCAAATCGAAGAAGTTAAAAAAGAGATCAGCGATCTTTGTAATAAATTCCCACTTTACAGCGAACGGCTGGCGGAATCAGTTTAAAGTTTCAAGTTACAGGAAAAGAGTTGTTTCAGAGAAGAGTACAGCTTGACAAATGACATTTGAAGGAACAAAATCAGTGAGTTTAAAACTCGAAACCCGAAACTCGAAACTCGAAACCCGTAGCGATCGCCCCAGTTGGGATGAATATTTTATGGACATTGCGGAGCTTGTATCAAAACGTTCCACATGTCTGAGGCGCAAGGTGGGCGCAGTTTTGGTAAGGGATAAGAGAATATTATCAACTGGATATAATGGTGCACCTACGGGAATTCAACATTGCAGAGAGGTTGGGTGCCTGCGAGAGCAATTAAATGTTCCTTCTGGGGAGCGCCACGAGCTGTGCCGTGGTCTTCATGCGGAGCAAAATGCTATTATCCAGGCCGCTCTCCATGGCGTAAGCATAAGAGGTTCAACAATTTACTGTACGAATCATCCCTGTATCATATGTTCAAAGATGATTATTAATTCAGGAATTGAAAAAATTAAATACAGGGACGGATATAGCGATAAGCTGGCTAAAGAAATGCTCAGGGAGGCAAACATCGAGGTAATGAAACTTTGAAGTGTCCGTTCTGCTCTAATGTTGAAAACAAGGTTATTGACTCCCGAATAAGTAAAGACAGTAGCGCCATTAGAAGGAGGAGGGAGTGCCTTGCCTGCGGGAAAAGATTTACAACGTATGAATTTGTAGAAGAAGTCCTCCCTATGGTTGTCAAGAAAGATGGGAGGAGAGAATCTTTCGATCGGGGGAAGATCCGCGCAGGACTTAAAAAAGCATGTGAAAAGCGTCCCATCAGTATGGATGTTATCGAAAACGTTCTTGAAAGAATCGAGCACGCGTGCCAGGAGTTACAGTTAAAAGAAATTCCCACATCGATTATAGGTGAAAAAATCATGGAAGAGCTTCATAATCTTGATGGCGTCGCCTATGTCAGATTTGCATCGGTATACAGAGAATTTAAAGATCCGAACGAATTTCTGGATAAGTTAAAGGATTTTTTGAGTAAAGAAAAAAAGGATATGTAAATTAACTTAAAGGAATAAATAAGTTAAAAAATGTTTACCGGTATCATAGAAAGCATGGGCGTAGTCAAAAAGATAACCACAAAGGGGAAAGACGCCCTTCTGGAAATTGACACATCCATGAACCTTGACGATATCAAGACAGGAGACAGTATAGCAATAAGCGGAGCCTGCCTTACCGTCACAGGGATAAGTGACAGGGGGTTTATTGCAGATGTGTCGGCAGAAACCCTGGCAAAGACAACCCTGAAGAGTTTAAAGGGGGGGGATAAAGTTAACCTGGAAAAAGCCCTGAGATTGAATTCTTTTCTGGGAGGACATCTTGTCTTGGGACACGTTGACGGAGTCGGAAGCATTTGTGAGAGACTTGAGAAATCAAACTCGATCATTTTTGGGGTGGAAATAGACAAAGAATTAACTAAATACGTGGTACAAAAGGGCTCTATAACTGTTGACGGCATCAGCCTGACCGTGAACAGGTGTGAAAAAAACAGATTTTATGTTAATATCATTCCCCATACAGCACGTGCAACCACATTGGAATCTAAAAGGGTGAGAGATCCTGTAAATATTGAGACAGATATACTGGGCAAGTACATAGAAAAACTTCTCAACCCTGATAAAGAAATAGACATGAATTTTTTATCGGAGCATGGATTCCTTAAATAAGATAAAAAAATGAGGTAGAAGTAAAATGTCCGTAAGCACAATTAAAGAAGCAATTGAAGACATAAAGAATGGCAAAATGGTAATCCTGGTGGATGATGAAGATCGGGAAAATGAAGGCGATCTCTGTATGGCGGCGGAACATGTAACGCCGGAAGCCGTTAATTTCATGGCAAAGTATGGGAGAGGTCTGGTTTGCCTGTCTCTGAATAACGGGTTCGCCGACAAATTGAACCTTCCACTCATGGTGAGGGACAATCAATCCCGTTTCGGTACGGCCTTCACCGTATCCATTGAAGCCAGGAAAGGGGTAACCACGGGAATTTCTGCTGCCGACAGGGCAACGACGATACTCACAGCTGTTGCGGACGATGTTGAACCTAATGATATAGTTAGTCCGGGCCATGTCTTTCCACTTCGTGCCAGAAAAGGGGGGGTACTTGTACGGACAGGACAGACAGAAGGTTCTGTTGATCTGGCGCGACTGGCAGGGCTTAAACAAGCCGGTGTCATCTGCGAGATCATGAAAGACGACGGAACGATGGCGAGGATGCCGGATCTGGAAATTTTTGCGGAGGAGCACAATCTAAAGATTGTTACAGTCGCCGATCTAATCGATTTCAGGATGCAACATGAACGCCTGGTGAGAAGAGCTGCGACGGCCACTATTCCCACTCGCTATGGAGGTGAGTTCAAAATAATCATCTACGAGAATGATGTGGATAGTATAGAACACATAGCCCTGGTCAAAGGAGAAATTTTGCCCGACGATGAGGTTCTGGTGAGGGTCCACTCAGAGTGTCTAACCGGTGACGTCTTTGGTTCCGAGAGATGTGACTGTGGTGACCAACTCCAGACTGCTATGAAAATGGTGGAACAAGAGGGTAAGGGTGTTATAGTTTACATGCACCAGGAAGGAAGGGGTATTGGTCTGGCGAACAAAATAAAGGCATACCACTTACAGGAGCATGGAAGAGATACGGTTGAAGCAAATATCGAACTCGGGTTCAAATCGGACCTCAGAGATTACGGTATCGGAGCCCAAATCCTCGTAGACCTGGGTATAAAAAAGATGAGGTTGATGACAAATAATCCCAAGAAAATTGTGGGACTTGAAGGATACGGCGTTGAAATCGTCGAGAGGGTTTCCATTGAAATTGAACCCACTGAAAGCAGTGTTCGTTATCTTACAACAAAAAAGGAAAAGATGGGACATATTTTATTAAATGTGTAGCGACAAGCGATCAATGAAGACACTGTTCCGGGTCAATTTTTAATTATTAATTTTGAATTTTAAATTGAAATTAGCAGACAGAGAATTGTCTCTAAGATGACCGCTAAGGTCTGAACGCTTCCAAAGATACAAGGAAAATGGAGAAATAATCATGCCGAAGATTACAGAAGGAAAAATTGTCGCCAAAGGAATGAAATTTGGCATAGTGGCGAGTCGTTTCAACGATTTTATCTGCGGCAGACTGGTTGAAGGTGCATTGGATGCCTTGATCAGGGCGGGGGCAGACGAGAAAGATATTAATGTCGTGAAAGTTCCCGGTGCTTTTGAGATACCGATTGCTGCAAAAAAACTGGCTAAAAGCGGAAAATTTAACTCAATAATATGTCTCGGTGCAGTTATAAGGGGTGCCACCCCGCATTTTGAGTATGTCAGCTCAGAAGTGTCGAAGGGAGTTGCCAGTGTATCCTTAGAGACTGAGGTCCCGATTGCTTTTGGTGTTATTACCGCTGATACTATTGAACAGGCTATAGAGAGGGCAGGATCAAAATCCGGCAACAAGGGTTGGGACGCCGCGTTGTCAGCCATTGAAATGGCCAATCTTTTTAAATTGTTGTAGCCTGAGGAATGAATGGGGACAAGAAGAAAGGCAAGAGAGGTTACCTTACAGGTTCTTTTTCAGATTGATGTTTCAAAAGTTAGTGTTCACGAGGCTATTGAACTTTTCTGGGACAACTTTGAAGCGCCGGAAAACGTCAGGGTTTTTTCTACACAATTAATAGAAGGCACCCAGGAAAGGTTAAAAGAAATAGATACGCTTATCAAGAGTTGTTCTGACAATTGGTCTCTTGAACGAATGTCCGGCGTAGACAGAAACATTTTAAGGTTAGCCGTCTATGAACTTGTCTACTGCAAGGACATCCCTCCAAAGGTAACCCTCAACGAGGCAATCGACCTTGGAAAAGACTTTGGATCGGAAAATTCGGGTTCTTTTATAAATGGTATACTCGACGCATTATACACAAAATTACGTCAGGAAGATGAGGATAAAAATATCCTCGGAACCAGTGGAAATCCTGAACCATGAAGGACTGATTTTGGGATTTTTTTCTGACGAAAGACCGCCAAGAGGTTACTGTGGCCTTGCTGACTGGCGCCTGAATGGTATTATATCCAAACAAATCAAGAAGGGTAGGTTTACTGGCGCTTTCAGGGAAAAGATTCTTATTACCCCCGACTACCGAATTCCCTCCTCAAAAATTTTACTCTTTGGTTTGGGAAAATCGACAAATCTGACGTATGATCAATTATATACCGCAGGACACATTATTTCACAAACAGTCACCAAAATTAATTGTAACGATTCTGCCTTCGACATTCCAGGCCCGGATCGGTGTAATTTGCAAATGTCAGAAATGACGATAGCAATGATCTCCGGGTTCGCTGACTCCCTCGTAGAAAACCAGAAACAATCAGACATTATATCTATATGTATATTGGGAGATGATACTTATCGGGATGAAATAACCTTGGGAGCCAATCAATTTAAGGTGAATGTAAAAAACAAAATGAAAGTAACTATTGTGGAAGCATAAAATATTATCTAACTAAAGTTCGAAACAGGAAAAAGGTCAAAGGCTAAGAGCTAAGGACCCGGAGTATTGTAATATTGGAGTGCTGGAGTTATGAGAGTTATAGTTATAGGTGCGGGCGAGGTTGGCTATAACATCGCAGATATACTTTCCAAAGAGGGAAGTGATGTGGTCGTCATCGACAAGGATGAAGACCGTTTAAAGGCAGTCTCCGAAAATCTGGACGTTCAGACCATTACGGGAAGCGGGAGTAGTCCGCAAATCCTGGAGGAAGCCAGGCTGGATCAGGCTGAAATGATTGTTGCGGTAACAGATAGCGATGAAACAAATATGATAGCATGTCTCCTGGCTTCGGTCCAGTCAAAGGGAGCATTGAAGATAGCACGGATAAGAAACCCGGATTTGGAACGGAATCCCACCATTTTTGATAAAAATCACCTCAACATAGACCTCTGTATCAATCCGGAAAGGGAATCAGTAAACAATGTAATGAACCTCATAGAATATCCCGGAGCCTCAGAGATCATCGATTTTGCCGGAGGACGTATCAAACTTGCAGCTTTTCACGTGAATTCAAGCTGCCTTGTCGTAGGGAAAAAACTGCATGAGATCAAAGAGATGTGCAAGGAACACGATTTCTTGATTGCCTCTATTATTCGTAAAGAAGAGCCGATCGTACCGTCCGGTAAAGCGACAATTCAGGAAAACGATTACATCTTCGTTCTTACCGAATCAGAAAATGTAAGTGAAATACTCAAGTTCTTCGGGAAAGATGTCACTCCTGTTCAAAGGGTTTTCATTATAGGCGGGGGGCATACTGCTCTTTTACTATCTGAAATCCTCGAGAAGAAAGGTATATTCGTTAAAATTATAGAGAAGAGACAGGACAAATGTAAAATATTAGCTTCTAAATTAGACAAATCAGTCATACTCCATGGAGATGGAACAAGTCAGGACCTTCTCAAAGAAGAAAATATCCAGGATGCCGATTATTTGATTGCCGTCACGGATGATGAAGAGGCGAACATACTGAGCGCTCTCCTTGCAAAGCAACTGGGCGCCAAAAAGTCTATATCCCTCGTCAACAAGGTTGATTATGCCAACCTTGTCCCTAATATTG
This sequence comes from uncultured Syntrophaceae bacterium, assembly GCA_964552105.1. GTDB lineage: Bacteria > Desulfobacterota > Syntrophia > Syntrophales > UBA6807 > CAZGAK01. The sequence continues at coordinate 1,914 of CAZKGS010000026.1, read as the reverse complement.
GTATAGATGGTGTTATGAATCCAAGACATGCCACCATCGGAAAGATATTGCATTTCATAAGAAAAGGGAAAGTTATTTCAGCTACTCCTCTTCTTGATGAAAAAGCAGAGGCAGTTGAGTTTATAGCCCTGGAAACATCAGATATTACAAACAAACCCCTTAAAAACATAAAATTTCCCAAAGGTACGATAATAGGTGCCATCATAAGGAACGATAAGGTAACCATTCCAGGCGGCGATTCTGTTATCCTGCCTGATGATCGCGTCATACTTGTTACCCTCCGTTCAGCCATTCCTAAAGTCGAAAAAATCCTTACCGTTAAGCTGGATTATTTCGGATGAAAGCAAAAAATATATTATATATTCTGGGTTCCTTCCTGTTTTTCTTAGGGCTTGCCCTGCTTTTACCTTTAGCCTGGTCTATTTACTACGGCGAAGGTGATTTCATGGCTCTCGGGTCATCCATGGCAATAACTACTGTTTGTGGGGGTCTTCTCTATCTTTTCTTCAAACCGGAGGGAGATATAACCCTGAACCATAAAGAAGGATTCCTGATTGTTGCAACCGTTTGGTTCCTTGCCGGTGTCTTTGGTGCTTTACCGTATTTCATCCATGGCGTATTCCCAACTTTTACGGATGCGTTCTTTGAATCCGTCTCCGGATTTACAACCACCGGGGCAACAGTTATTACCAATATAGAAAGCATCCCCCATGGTATTTTATTCTGGCGTTCCCTCACTCAATGGCTCGGGGGGATGGGAATCATCGTATTATCGATCGCCATATTCCCTCTCCTGGGGGTGGGTGGCATGCAGCTTTACAAGGCTGAACTGCCAAGTCCTGTGAAGGATAAGCTGACACCACGTGTGACAGAAACAGCAAGAACTCTCTGGATAGTCTATTTTGTCATTTCAACAGTGGAGTTTATCATGCTTCTCTTCGGCGGAATGGATGTCTTCAACGCGTTATGTCACACATTCAGCACCATGGCCACTGGTGGATTCTCAACAAGTGATGCCGGTATCGCCCATTTTCGCAGTGCTTATATAGATGGTGTAATAACCTTGTTCATGTTGATTGCGGGGATTAATTTCACCCTCCATTACGCCCTGATAATGGGAAATTTCAAGTCATTTCTCAAGAACAGCGAGCTACGTTTTTACCTGGTAATTGCCCTGATTTCCGTGATTATAGTTACTCTCAATCTGAGATTGAATATTTTCGAGGATATGGGCAAATGTCTTCGTTATGCCTCATTCCAGGTGGTTTCAATATTAACCACGACCGGTTTCACAACAGACAACTTTGATAAATGGCCGGCCCTTTCCAAAATCATACTGCTTTTGCTGATGTTTGTGGGGGGATCTGCAGGTTCTACCGGTGGAAGTATTAAGTGCCTGAGAATTCTCCTGATCCTGAAACACAGCTACATGGAACTGTACAGGTTGGTTCACCCTCACGCGGTCACGGCGGTAAAACTTGGAAAGAAAATAGTGTACCCGGAAACAATGGCAAGTATCTGGGGATTTTTTGTTCTTTACCTGGCAGTAACAGTTGTCGCATCCATTTTAATGACCCTTCTTGGCCTCGATATGATGACGGCCTTTTCCTCTGTCGTGGCAACTATCGGAAATGTGGGACCTGGATTCGGTGCCGTGAATGCCGCGTCAACATACAGTGAAATCCCCAACCTTGGAAAATGGATTCTTTCCTTCTGCATGCTTGCCGGAAGGCTTGAAATTTACACTGTCATAATTCTTCTGATTCCGGAATTCTGGAAAAAATGATGAATAATGCATCATCTTCTGAAGTACGAGATAAGGTCAGATTCTTATGAGCAGTGATCCAAAGAATCCGATGATTATAAATTTCGTATTTTTGTTTTCCTTCTTTCTCCATGATTTTACGCCGAACG
>CAZKGS010000025.1:13070-15768 GCA_964552105.1 uncultured Syntrophaceae bacterium | reverse complement strand
GCCTATGCCCGGTGGGAACTGCTGGAAGAGCTGGCACTCAAAGCCGACGGGTAATCCTTGCCCCGACATTTCCGCTTCAATATCATCCATTGACATTTCGGACGATACTCATATTATGTTTTTTAATGCCATGCTATGAATCAGGGTTTATACGCTATAGAAGTTCCGATAAATAGCAAAAGATAGGGACAACGTCCATATCTCCGATATAGTCGCTGCCCCTATTAACCCTCACTTAGAATCCTCTGAATTTTAAATTTACATAGAAGTGGAAGTTGTTATCTTCCCGTGATTCTTTAACTTCGTTGTCAGCATCGATTTTTATCTGCAATTTGCCGTTTTCGGGACCAAGATAGGCTTGTGTATGAACATTCTTTATCTGTTTGGGCCCAACACTCAGTTTTGTCTGCTGACTGCGAAGCTTATTATTAAAAAATATTTTATTCTTGAATCCGGAAGCAGCAACACCATTGTATTCTCTATATGAATAATAAACTTCAAATGCCGGTTTTCCCTGGGATATCAATGTAGCGTCCTTGGGAGTCAAAACAATTGAGTTGCCCCATTTAACCTGCCTTTTCTTCTTTCCGATTTTAAGAAACCCATACATACCAAGGTCAGGACGCGCCATCGTACTGCTTACAACCTTTATCCTGCAAAATGAAACGTTGTTTTTTTCATTGCCCTCTTTTATCTTGTTTCCCGCGTCTATTACTGCTCCTATATAGTATATGCCGGGGGGAGTATCGGCTGGAATGGTATTAGTGCCATTCAGCTTTACCTTTACCGTTCCGGGACCTTTAAAGGAGATATGCTCCCTTCCTCCTTTAAGAAGAACACCATCTGAATAGTTAGGTGAGTAGACAGCATATGGCACCGGGACGGGGTATGTTTGTTTTGATGTAAGGATTATGTCAACCGCAATACTTTTCAGCGCGTTTGGAAACGTACTTTTCCCCGTTACCTGAAACGTTGCACCAAGACTCTGCCCCTGTTTTACACTCTTGGGACATTTCGTTATCCTGATGGAAAGATCCTTCTGCAACGCACTACCCTTACAGACAAGCTTCCTCGTCTTTTTGTTGTTGCCTTCATTGGACTCGGCAACAACGTTATTATTGTCAACTATAACCTGTATTGTATGCGCCCCGGGACCCAATTGGAGATTTTTTGCTCCAGGAAACCAAACATGATTTACAAACGCACCCGGGTTCTTTAATTTCTTCGAAGGATCTACAGCAAAAAGTCTTATTCCACCCCATGGCTTACTATTTCTGTACATCTGAACAGCTGCTCCCTTGGTCCTGTGGTAAGCTGATTCAGGAACACCCTTATTACCGGAATTCTTAATCGTTACCAGAATTTTACAGTCCTTGATCAGTTTTATATCACTAACTATAAGGTCCGGTTTCGCCGTTCCAGCCTTACATAGAATCTTGAATTTGGCTTTGTTTGATTCAACCTCCTGCGGATACAAAACTTTTATTGCCTCCCACCCGGAGTAATTTTTGCCTATAGTCCATGTTGTACTCACCGGCTTTGTTCCCGGTTTTTTGAAGATGAATGTATCTATGGGAGCAAGAGCACCATCACTTCTTATAAACTTATACTGCACTTTACCCGGTTTCTTAACGGTGATTATTCCCTTAAAAGTAATCTTTGCAGGACATTTACCGGAATAAGATACTGGATATGCCTTTAATGAAGCTGTTATGTTTTGTTGGGCATATGCCATTCCCATGCCGGCAAATAAAAACACTACACAGGTAAAAATTAATAATGTTCTTCTCAACATCTTTCTCCTCCTCCTTTTTTTATTCAATGCGAGCTAATATCTAAGACATTAATGTTGATCGCTGTTTCTTTTGCCTTTGGCCTACTACCAGACCGATTATCAAGCCGAAGAGAAGAACCAGGGAGCCTGCTAAAAACCATTTGATTGCCTGTGAGGATTTTAATATTTTATTTTCTTCAGTAAATTTTTGAAGGTTTTGTTGAGCTGTTTTCAGTGCTGATTGAGTTTCATCATATTTTTTCTTTAGCTTCAAATAGCCGCCGGAGCCCTGTTTAAGTGATGTGTATTCACCTTCTAATGTATTGAGTGTTTTTGTATTGTCTCGCAGTTTTATTGTCAGGGTTTTTTCCCTCTGGAGTGCATCATTTAACTTTTTTTCAACGATAGGCAGTTTATCTTTTAGTAACTCGTTTTCCTTCCGTAACGATTCACTCTGTTTTTTCCAGGGTAGACGAGTCAACAAATACCTGCTAAATACCCAGCCCTCCTTGCCGCTCATTTTCCCTTCTAAAACGCGAACCTGACTCCAGTCGCCATCTGATTCCAGAACTTCTACCGGTTTACCGGAGGAAAGCATTGCGATAATTTTGTTTTGATTGCTGGGTCCGGTACGAAGGGTGATCGTAAAAGAGTCTGTCACATACGAGGTGGTCGCCCAACTACTTTGAGCTATCAAACACAGTCCAATAATAGTTAAGATGAAAAGAGATAACCTCAGGTTGTATTTCAATTTCAATTAAGCCTTTCTTAAAGAGCGACAAGGGGTTTATCCCATTGCTCAGGGATAGATACTGTCGTATTAGGTTTAGAGGCATGTTCTGGACTTTTGTTCAGGAACGGCTTACTTGAGACCTTTGCATAACGTCCCATTTTGCCCAATTTCTGCGTCAGGCTCCAATTTTA
>CAZKGS010000025.1:0-13060 GCA_964552105.1 uncultured Syntrophaceae bacterium | reverse complement strand
GCCTTTCTTGAACTTGAACAAAATTGAACATTCTGCAAAGGTCTCTTAGTAACACGTTTCTGCTGTGTGTCATATACTACTGACGGCATCGTCTTTTTAGCTATCTTGCACATCGAAATCGTGCAGACGAATACTATCAATATTCCTATAATAATTAATAGACTTATCATACTGAAGCATTAAATGTTACAAAAAAGATGCCAAACCATAACTCTTTGATATTGTTTAGCTATGACACAGATCAAATGGAAGAAAATATAGGTTATTCCCTACATGGCTGTTTTCAGGAGGGTTTCAAAGCAGTAAACGGTGTAACTCTGAGACCTTTGCAAAACGCCCCCTTTCGCCCAATTTCGGCGTCAGGCTCAAATTTTAATCCTCGAAACATACAATATATTCCTGTGGTTAAAATTTTTGCCTTCCTTGAACTTGAACGAAACTGAACATTTTTCAAAGGTCTCCCTCTATACCTCTTGTATGACTTTTAGTTCGCAGATGTATGGTATTGCATACAACACCTCGCTGAAGCGGGGGCTGCCGCTCCGAATTCTGCAGGTTTGACCTGAATGTTTAACAGGGGATTCTCTCCATCAAGACCTTCGGGCAACGGTATCCCAAGAAGATAGGTTACCATCGGAACCAGATCCAGAGTTGAAGCAGGACTGTCAAGGAGATGACGGCCGGGAAGTATGCGAGCCAGTCCGGGACCGGCTATCCAGAAGGAAATGATGGAATCATCCGGATAGTAACTGCCATGGTGACCGTACTTGTCGAAATTACGTTCGAAGTAAAACCCTTCTTTATTGATCAGCTTGATGTCGGGGGCCGTCTCTTTCGTGTACTGCTTTCTCAGCCCCTGCACTACATATTTCTTCAATTCAAAACTTTTTTCCAACGTACTCAAGGGCTGCAAGGCCCGTAGAAATGCAGCGTCGTCTTTGACGGCTGCCTGATAGGTGCGCCAGTCGAAAACCCACCATTGATCATTCTCCTCCAATCCATCATATCGCTTACCGGGATACTGGCGTATTACCATTGTATTTATGCACTCCAGGATGTCCGCATTTACGAGTAACAGGTCCACTGCCGGCTTGACATCGGCCAGCAATCCGGGGGGATCCATCCAATTTCGGGTTTGGCGATTTTTGAGGTAAATTTCCTTGGTGCAGGCCCCCGGCATAATAACCGCATCAGCCTGGCGATTGTCCGTTTCCAATCCGGGCAGTTTAAACTGCCCGCGGAGGCTGCTATTGACTGTATCATCTCTAATATGTTTATTAATCCTCGTGAAGCCATGATCTGAAACCAGAAAAAAGATGATATTCTTATAACATCCTGTTTCCTTCAAAAAACTGATTAGCCTGCCTATCAACGGATCCAGAACATTTTTAGTATAATACTTCTGGACCTCGTCTATAGAAGCATTTTGCTTCACTAAATCCCGGGTCGGAAAGTGGGAAAACAGGTCTGTCCCAAGCAGTTCCACCACCATGACATCAGGAATCATGTGCCGATACTGGAGGACTCCGGACAGACTTTTGCTATATGATAATACATGGCCTGTGAGAAAGGCGCTGAGTGTCCTGTCGTCGATATAATGGCTATCCGGGAACCAGCGCCCGTTATGGAGGAAACCCAGTGATGACGCGTTTCCCCAGAAGAATGCACCAGACTTCAATGACCAGTCTGCCCCCTTGTTCACCATTAGCATGCTGGTCATGGAATGTTTGCCTGCCTCCCCGACATAGTCGAAGAGTGTTTTGACTCCCCTGGATTCCAGAATGCGATTGATCCGTTGCTGAAAATAGGAGATCAATGTGTGTATCCTGGCGGTGCTTCGATCAAACCAGATGGTGGAAACAACTCCGGTTCGCCCGGGGTAAAGCCCGGTGTACATAGAGGTTATATCCGGCACAGACCCACCGGGGATGGTGGTAAAAACCTCAGGGAGGTAGACATACGACTGCTTATTTTGAGAACCATTGATAAGTTCTTGGAAATGCGGCAATTCTTCCAGATTGTTTTCGATAATGCCCCGTTTCAGCCCATGGAATTCGATGATGATCACCTTGGGCCCTGTATTGCCGGCATTCACCATCCTAACTGTCAACATCAACAATATCAGTACAGTCAAACCCGACAGAGCCAGCTTTTTCAACCAGAAATGGGCCATCACCAGTTTACTCCATTTATGCGAAAGTTGTTCGTACACAATACTAATGCGGCAAAGCCGCAAAGGCAAAAGGTCAAGGGCTAATGGCTAAAGGTTTTTCCTTGATCCTTTGTCCTTGTACCTTGTACCTTGTACCTTTTCACTGCTGACACCAACATCTGCGCAAAAAACGCAGTTATTGAGAATAAAGAATCTAATCTGCCTTAAGGGCCAGTGTCGTCTTGCTCACCCCCGGCAATAAAATATTTCTTCCTGATAAAAAATACAAGGCCTCGCCCAACCCACCGAAAATCATTGATGCCCGTCGATACATTTCCCGGGGTGGAAGGGTATAGCCTCCGATTATTGTTTCGACACATTTAAAATCAGTAAGCACCAAAAATCTCTTCATTGTCTCTGGTGAAAAATCATAGAGATGATAAGGAGTGTGATAAAGATCCAGTTTCCTGCTGAGAGGACCCAATAGCCTGACTATCGGAGTCGTGTGAGGCCAGCGCAGCAGGATAAGACCACCCGGACTGAGAATCCTGTTAACTTCTCTCAGTAACGCCAGGGGATCATTGACATGCTCAATGAGATAAAATAGCGTAACGACATCGAATGAATTTTCAGGAATGTCAATGTCTTCAACTGGTTGAGAATACACATGGATACCCCATTTGTCCCGCGTATATTGTCTGCCCGTTTGTGATACTTCCACCCCTTCTACATCCCACCCCCGAAGCTTCATTTCCTTTAAAAAAAAGCCGTATCCGCAGCCGATATCCAGCAATCTGCCTCTGCCGGTATTTGTTCTGGCTTCTATCAGATCGGCAGATTTATCGACAATCTGTTTCATCATCTTTTCCCACTTGTCTATTTCTTCCGACGGGGTGGGCAGATAATCTTCATAATTTTTCATTAATTCCTGTGCTGTTGGACGTGGATGAAGAGACACGAGGCCGCAGTTCAGACAACGGCAATATTTCCACCGATCTTTCTGGTGGATAATGCGAAATTTTGAAGCATTGCAAAGAATGCATCTACTTAATTTTTGCATAGGAACAATCAATCCATATATGGTCAATTCTTTTCAGAAACCCTCTTTAAATTGTCAAGAAAAGCCTCAACCATTTTATTGTGTTTAAGCCTGACCTTTAAACCCCAGAACATTTTTCTGACAAAGCCTTTCGGCTTCACAATAATCGTCTGAGTGACTCGAGTGCTTTCACCAATATTTTCAACTTCCCAGATTTCCGTTCCTCCGGCAAAAAAACCGTCCAGGAACTGAAGCCTGATTTTAGTATCGGGAATTACTTCCTCTACCCGTGAGCGCCACTCCAGCTTAAAAATATGATCTATTTTCGTCCTGACCAGCGTCCCCGCCTGACAGGGTAACGGGGGTTCATAAGTTACGATAGTACCTTTCGGACATATCTTTTTGAACATTTCTTCCTGTGTCAGAATCTGAAATATCCTGCTCCTTTCTGCCTGAATCAGGCTGGTATGCTGATTGACCTCTCCTCCATAAACATCATATTCGGGAGATTTGACAGTATATTTCGTGGAACATCCGAACAAACACAGGATGAGGACACAGATTGAAAGACAAACCCGGGCAGATTTCCTTTGAGGAAACGAGACCTTTGCAGAATGTTCAATTTTGTTCAAGTTCAAGGAAGGCAAAAATTTTAACCACATGAATATATTGGATATTTCGAGGATTAAAATTTGAGCCTGACGCAGAAATTGATCAAAAGGGGACGTTATGCAAAGGTCTCGAAACTTGTTCAACAATACCCTACCATTTCGTTGCTTAAGATCGAAACATATCTTGTAATTTGAGTTTGACATTTTTTTATGTTAGCTATAGTAAATCGCTTGATAAAAATCAGGAGGCTGTCCGAGAATAGCTTCGTCGCGAGGGCGAGCGAAAATTTCTCGGGCAAGGCGGCAAGGCCAAAAGCACCGGAAGCGTAGCTGCGCCTACAGCGAGGAGGTCTTGGTCTTGCTAACGCAGCACGTGGAATTTACAGTCACCCGCAGCAGAAGAGTATTCTCGGACAGCCTCCTATGCATAATCTTCAAAGGGAAGCGAAATTAAACACAATAAGAATGTGTTGTAAAGTTTTTTATGGAAACATGAGGATCGGAAATGGAAATCCTGAAGGTCATTTTTTACTGGGTTGTGTATCCCTTGATACGTCCTTTTTTCCTGATTTTCCTCATATTTAACACTTTCGCATTAGGCCTGATTGTCATCATGCTTTCTCCGTTCGACAGGAATGGAAATATAGTCCATTACATAGGCAGGTTCTGGTCTCTGCTCAACATCTTCCTTGCCGGTACGAGGGTGAAGATCCGAGGCAGGGAAAAGATAGAAAAAGGCCGTAATTACATAGTCATGTCAAATCACCAGAGTCTCTTTGATGTCTGGGCATTGATAGGGAAACTGCCCCTTCAGATCCGATGGATTGTCAAAAAGGAAATACGAAAAGTCCCCTTCTTTGGCTACGCCCTTGAAAAAATGGGACATATATACATCAACAGGCATGATCGAAAAAATGCACACATGGGCCTGGAAACGGCCGCTCAAAAAATTAAAAAAGGAACTTCTATTATTATTTTTCCCGAGGGAACAAGAAGCAAAAATGGCCGTCTGCAGAGATTCCGCCTGGGCGGGGTAACCCTGGCCATTAGATCAGGTGTCCACATTTTACCGGTAACCGTAAACGGGGGCCGTTTCGCACTCCCTAAAGGCACTCTGGCGCTGATGCCTGTTAAGATGGAGATTGTAGTAGGTGATCCGATTGATCCGTGTGCATTTGACGAAAACGGTAAGGAAAAACTGACGGCCGCTGTAAAATCCGCCATAGAGAAAAATCTTGACCTGAAGTATGGCGAACTCACGTGAGAAATTACGAACAAATTCGAGAAAGGTGTATCGAGACCGACTAAATGAGAAGTCACAAACTTGACAGTCCGATTTCCTATTATGCAATCTTCCTGTTTGTCAGGTACATGCCTACCAGACTATGCCACTGGTTGGGAAAAATCGTGGTATTACTGGTTCATGCGTTTTCCCGCAGGGACCGCAATGGATTAGCATGTAATCTTTCCATGGCCCTGGATAAACCGGTGGATGATCCCTTTATTAGAAAAACAGTCCGCCGGACTTACATAAACTACGGACAGTATATGGTGGATTTCTTCTTGATACCCCATCTCCCGCCCAACAAAATCAGAAAGTTTTTTGCTTACATTAAAGGAGAAGACATTCTTAAAAAGGCTCTCGAAAAAGGAAAAGGGGTAATTTTTCTGACAGCCCATGTGGGTAACTGGGAAATCGGCGGGAGTATGCTGCGACTTCTAAATTACCCCCTGGCCGTGGTTGCCATGGCGCACAATTCTACAACAACAAATGCCCTGGTTAATCACCTGAGAAAAGACAAGGGAATAAGCGTGATCGAGATGGATCATCAATCGCCTTTCTCCGGCATCGAAATTATGCGATACCTTCGCAACAATGGAATTGTAGCCATGCTTGGTGACAGGGATTTTTACGAACGTGGCCGACCAATTACCTTCTTCGGCAGGAAGGTTATTTTCCCCGTGGGACCTGTTATTATGGCCATGAAATCAGGGGCGGCCCTTATTCCTTCGTTTGTCCTCAGTCAACCGGACGGCAGATACTTCGGGGTGCTGGAAGAAGCCATACTACTCTCCTCGGAGGGAAACATGGATGATGCTATCGAAGAAAATCTTGGCAAAACAGCCCGAATATTTGAAAAATATATCCGCCGCTATCCCGACCAGTGGTATTGCCCTGATCCTATAACTGAAAGGATGGCGAAATGAAACTCCTGATGGTTGCACCCAAATGGCCTGAGGGAAGCCTCTGGGGGCAGATTTACTTCCGTTTCCCTTACCTCGCCCTGACAACTCTGGCTGCCCTGACCGGTGAAGAATGGGAAGTTTCCATCGTTGATGAAAATGTGGATGCTCTCGATTTTTCTGATTTGCCTGACCTCGCTGCTATTTCCATTATGACACCTCTAGCCAAAAGGGGATATGAAATTGCCGACTCTTTCAGAGAAAAAGGGGTATCCGTTGTATTAGGCGGCATTCATCCCACCATGATGAAGGATGAAGCCAAAATCCATGCAGACTCGGTGGTTATGGGTGAGGCTGAAGAAACCTGGCCCCTTGTGCTTTCAGACTTTAAACAGGGCAATCTTCAACCCTTTTACAAATCCACTAATTTCTCCGGTCTGGAGCGGCTTCCTGTACCGAAACGAAATCTTTTAAACAGAAAGAGTTATTTCTTTACGAACACCATTCAAACGACTCGAGGATGTCCGTTTGACTGTGAGTTCTGTTCGGTCACTTCCTTCTACGGCCGGACCTATCGTGTCAGACCGGTAGAAGACGTCATCAGTGAAATTGGCCATATGAAAAAAGGATTCCTCTTCTTCGTCGATGACAATATTGCAGGAAAACCCTCGTTTGCGAAAGAGCTTTTCAGGGCGCTTATCCCCCTGAAGATCAAATGGTTCAGCCAGGCTTCTCTGAGTATTGTCAAAGACAGAGAACTTTTAGATCTGGCTCAAAGGAGCGGATGCAAGGGACTTTTCATCGGATTTGAATCCCTGTCACAGGAAAATCTGAAGGCAATGGGAAAATCAATGAACCGTGCAGATGACTACAAGGAAACCATAAAAATGATTCATGACCACGGGATTGGCATCCAGGGATCATTCATTTTCGGTACGGATTTCGACGATAAGTCCGTCTTTTCCGATGTGCTGCGTTTTATCGAAAAGACTCATCTTGAGGCAATTTTGTTTTCAGTATTGACCCCGTTTCCGGGAACACGAGTCTACGAAACCTTGCTGAGAGAAAACAGGATAATCGATACGGACTGGGAAAAGTACGATATGAATCATGTTGTGTTCAAACCGAAAAAAATGACTCCAAAAGAGCTGCAGGACGGTTTTAACTGGGCGTACAGAAAATTGTACGGACACCGGTCCATACTGGTAAGGCTCTTTCCTTTCAATAGAAACAGCCTCTTCTACGGTGTGCAAAATTATGGCTTCAGGCAGGCCTGGAAAAAGACTCTAAGGAGTTTGTCATGAAAAAGAGTCCCTTAAAAAGATATGCTGTTCTCATATTCATGGGCTTGATACTGTTTTTGAATCCATGCCCTGTTTTTCCATCCGGAGCCAATTTGCAAACGGAATCGGAATTGAGCTGGGTAATAAAAAACATGAAAGACAAGGAAAAAAGCCTGAGAACCCTGACGGCAAAGTTCATGCAAACTAAAAATACCAGGTTACTCAAGGAACCATTGTATTCCGAGGGAACAATCTATTTCGATTCGGAAGGCAAAATGCTTTTTGAAGTTACCAGCCCATCATCTGTAATGGTGCTTATAAAAAGTGGATTGCTTCTTATCTATTACCCTGATATATTAAAAACAAAAGAAAAATATCTCGGAAATAATTTTCTTAAAAAATATCTCGGTATCGGCCAGTCCGTTGAAGAATTCCGGAAACAATATTCAATCCAGTTTGCCTCAAAGACTGATTCAGGTGTCTATCATCTGAGATTTACACCAAAAATGAAGGAGATTGCAAAACGAATCGATATGATCGAAATAGAAGTGAGGCCGCCGCAGTGGCTCCCGGAGAGGATTTGCTTTAAGGAAAAGGAAGGGGATTATACCTCTATAAATCTAAAATTCACTTCGGTTAATGAGCCCCTGCCACCAGGCATTTTTAAAATAAACGTCCCGGAAAAAGATGAAAACGATTTTTAAAAGGAGGTCTACAATGAAAAAACTTATTCGGATTTTCAGTTGTTTCTTTTTAGCTTTGATTCTTTTCGTTCCATTTAATGACGCGTTATCGTGGGTTCAGAATTCGGATGGGATCCAATCATCGAAAAACGAAGCACCAGTATTGATTGCCGCTAATTCTTCTTCTCCGTCTGATCAGCAGGACATATACGCTCAGGCAGAAGCATTGTATAAGGAAAAAAAGTATGACGACGTGATTCGGCTGTTAACAGGTGAAGCATACGCTGACCCAAATAATTTTGAATTAAATATATTGTTAGCTAAGGCTCAGGTTGAAAAATGTGCCATCCTGAAAGAAAAGGGGGACGTAGCCTACAAAACACTCATTAATCAACCTTACGATACGGCACAAAGGCTCGACAAAATTCGAGCCCACCAGGATCTTTATTATATAACGGCAAAGAGCCTCCTGGTTAATGACAGACCTGTAAGGGCTATTAATACCATCGAAAAGGCACTGCGTTTCGCACCTGATAATACAGATTATATGCTTGTTCTGGCTGATGCGTACTGTGCACGGGCGGATTTTTTTGATAAAGGTGAAAAAGATTCGATTCGTTCAACGCAGCTGCGTTCCAAAGCCAATGACATCTATGAGAAAATTATTGAAATAAGCAAGGATGATGAACTTAAAATCAAGGTAAAAGAAAAAATGAAAAAGCTATAGGGAAAATGAATCAAAGTCATCCTGAGGAATTTCAGTGAAAAATAGTGTTGCCTTTTTATACCCCGGCCAGGGATCTCAGCATGTTGGCATGGGACTCGACCTGTATCAGACCTATCCGGAAGCCCGTGAAATATTTGACCATGCCGACCGTCTTCTCGGTTTTTCCTTAAGCCGGCTTTGTTTCGAAGGCCCTGAAGAAGAACTGAATAGTGATTTGAATGCCCAGCTCGCCGTTTACACGGTCAGTTGTGTCCTTACCGATATACTAATGACACAAAACATCCTTCCCTGCATGGTTTCGGGATACAGCTCCGGTTTTTACTCCGCCGCCTATGCGGCCGGCTGTTTTGATTTTGCAGGCGGCCTTCATATCGTGAGGCAAGCAGGTGAAATCCTTCTTGATGAAGGCCAAAAAACAGAAGGAAGCATGGCGGTTATCTTCGGACTTTCTCTCGAAGAAGTAAAACATTTCTGCCGGCAGACAGGGGACGTCGAAGTTGCTATCCTGAACACACCGCGTCAGATCGTTATTTCCGGCATTAGTTCCTCCGTTACGAAAGCGATTGAAATTTCTCTCAATGAGGGAGCCCTGGATGCCTATAAATTATCTGTAGCCACAGCCTATCACTCAAAGTTTATGGAAAATAGCGGTACACGTTTTTTAAGGGAATTTGAAGATACTCACGTGAATGACCCTCAAATACCGCTCATATCCTACTTTTCTCTGGATGCCCTTCCCACCGGGAAAGAATTGAAAAAGATGATGGCTGCCCAGTTAAGCCATCCGGTTTTATGGGTTGATTTGGTCAAAAAACTTGGCAACAGAAACAACAGATTATTTGTTGAAATTGGACCCGGCGCCACACTCTTCAGGACGGTCAGGTGGATAGACAGAAACATTGAAATTATGAACACAACGAATAATGAGAAGTTGTCAGAGGTAATAGATAAGTTGACATGACCAATAATTACATCTATGACATTCCCGTTATTGAAAAGATACTTCCGCACAGGAGACCTTTTCTGTTTGTAGACAGGGTTATTAATTTTAAAGCGGGAGAGAAAATCATTGCCGAAAAAGATCTCTTGCCCGATGAATCCTTTTTTGCCGGGCATTTTCCCGGACAGCCAATAATGCCGGGAGTTCTTGTTTCGGAGGCACTGGCGCAAACAAGTGGACTTCTTCTCGGACTTACACGGGGAAAAAAAGGTATGTCCATAAGAGAGAAAAAGATGAATCTTTTTCTTGCCAATGTAGATATTAAATTCTTCACCCCCGCCAAACCGGGAGACACTCTCCGTCTGGAGGCAACCATCAGTAAAGGATACGGAAGTTTATTCCTTTTCAAGGTCGATGCATTTGTGGGAACTAATCCTGTCGCTAAGGGGACTCTGACGCTGTCTGAGAAAAATTAATCCTGCTGCCGGGAAAACTTCTGCACCCGCGAATTTGCGGTATCAGCCACAAAAACGTTGCCCGCCACATCCGTACAGATGCCATACGGCTTTACAAATTGAGCGTTACTGACGCCCGGCCCTCCGAAGGATCTGAGATTTTGCCCTGTCGGACTCATTTCCCAGAAGTAGTGAGTCGCAGCATCCAGAACATACAGGTTTCCCGAGTTTTGATCCACGGCTACGTCGGTAGGATAGACCATCTTCCCGGTAATAACGGTCAGCAGGTTGCCTCTTGATCCAAATTTCTGTACCCTTCGCATTTTGCTGTCCGCTACATAGACGTTACCGTTGTTATCTACTGTGATTCCCATGGGGGCAACAAAATCGCCACTTCCTTTCCCCCCCTGCCCCCAGGAACGCAGGAACCTTCCTTTACTGTCAAAGACCTGAACTCTGTGCATCTTGGCATCGACAGTATAAACCGACCCCTCCGGCCCCGCGGCAATACCACTCAAAAAAGCAAACTCTCCTGTCCCCTTGCCTTTATGCCCCCACTGAAGGATAAACCTGCCGGTCGCATCAAATTTCTGAACCCTGAAATTATAAGTATCCGCCACATATACATTGCCCTGACGATCCACATCTATGTCATACGGAAGAAGAAAATCACCCTGTCCTGTCCCTTTCTGCCCCCAGCTCATTTTAAAGGTACCATTTGTGTCAAATACCTGAATTCGATTGTTGGATGTGTCCGCCACGTAAACGTTCCCTTCAGGATCAGCCGCTATCCCGTACGGCACATAAAAATCACCCGTCCCCGTCCCCTTACGGCCCCAGGAGCGATGGAAGCGCAGACCACCTGTCGATGACACTGCGTATGAGCTGCCAGCCATGACATGGGTTTTCTTAACGGAAATGACACGGTGTCCTACAGATACCCGGTGTTTCGGTTCTGTTCTCACAACTTTAGCAAAGGCTAACTTTTCTTGAACCTCAGTGACTTTAATTTGACCTATACGGGTCTTTTCCACTCCAAGGATATCACCAGTAATAGGGTGTTTAATGGGCTGGCCTTCCCAGAAAACTTCAAACTGCATGCCTCTACTGACACCTGACTTCCTGCCCACATCAAGGACAAAATTTTTCCCTTTTTTCTGAATGATTACTCCCTCAACAGGAAATTGTTGCATCAGCCGGGCCACAAAAGAGGGAATCTTCCTGGAGATGGCGGCATAACTGCCGGCAGTCAGACTATCAGCTACTTTAATGGTAGCACTTTCCGTTTCGAGAATTTTGACAACCAGGTTCATGCCCTGGGGGTAACTGATCATAGCACCGGTCACAATATATGTTGCTCCTGTAACCTTGCCTAACTGAACCGCTGTATCGGCATCAATTAATCCGCTAACACCCAGCCGTTGTTCTTCAATCACTTTTTGCAAGGCCTGCCGCTCCACCACGTCAAAACGGCCCTGCTGCACGAAAGCAGCAGTAAGTGACTGGGCGGCCATCTTGCCCAATTCCTGAGACCTGGCTTTCTCCCCTTGGGAATCCATATCAACCACCGCTATCCTGGTTCTGGCATTGGCATTCAGGCAAGTTGCCCATATTGTACTGAAAACCAAAACTAATACGAAACATAGAAATTTTTTACTGATACGATGCATTAGCTTTACTCCCCTTCATTTCGTTACTTAAGCCCATATTGGCCCGTTCGGGGAACAGGCCCTACATATTTTAAGGAATTTTAACAACCTGTAGCGCTATACCATGTACTATCCGGATACCTTGCGAGGCGGGCGCCCCTTGCATCCTGAATGAGCTGGATGGTGCTGGCCGCATTGGCATTACCCATACTTGCAGCTTCCCGCAACATGGGCAGGGCCGGGTCTTCAATCAAAGCCAGACACGCAGCGGCTCCACCCGTTGCCTTCTTTCGGGCAAAAGCCGGAAGCTTTGACATAAATCCGGCCATGGGATTGACAGATTCCCCCGTCTTTCTGACGAGAAGCTTCAAAAGACGCTGGTCGCTCATCCACTCACGGTCTGCTTCGCTCAGCGTGCCTCCGTTCATAACGATTTCACGTTTTCGCTGTAAAATGGAACGCAGTCCCTTAATCGCCTGATTTGCTACATCCGGTGATGAACTTGTAAGACAGAAAAGGATAGACCCTAAGTGTTTTTCATTCCCTGCCCTCTCAAAGGCAGCACCCAGGAATTTATTGTTGATTTTTTTGTTCCATGATGTTTGCGGCATGGTCACCAGCCGCGCAAGAACCGCTATATTTGAACCGGACAGCCGGTTGAGCAGGATATTATATTGTTGTTTATAATAAACAGCCGATGCCCTGTTTTTTTCCAGGTAATATTTTTGGGCATGGCTGAAGTAAATAAAAAGTGGCGCATTCCCGTTTGGGTCATAGTCCTGTTCCCTGGCCATGGCGATAACCTTATCGTAATTATTTATATCAAAGGTCTTTAAAGCGGTGCGCTCCCATACCAGCAAAGGTTGTTCTGCCCACGTTACGGCCTCAACAGGGGAAACAAATGCCCAGGACGCAATTAAAATTATTATAATAAACACAGGGAAAAGCAGTTTAAACTGTGGTCTCATCGATTAGTCTCCTTTTGAAATAATGATAACAACAGATAGCGGTCGTTTACATATTATAAGTAGAGATTATAGAAGTATTGGACATCATTGTCAAATTATTTTAACACACTAATGACACGTTGTCCGGCTTCGTTTATGTTCATACATGTACCCTGTGCCTTGACTGTTACGAAGCCTCCTTAAAAGCTTGTTTGTTTTATTCCGAGGATACCCACTTGCCACACACGCAAATTTATCTTATACTTCAAGTAAAAATTCCAAGGCGGCAAAGCCGTAAATCCGAAATTCGAATATCGAAATAAGGAACAAATCCGAATATCAAATAACAAATTTTCGAAACAGTTTTGGACATTCGAGTTTAAGGTTTTG
>CAZKGS010000024.1:0-16492 GCA_964552105.1 uncultured Syntrophaceae bacterium | reverse complement strand
TTATTTGAAAATACGACGAGGATTTTTATTAGAATGAATAACACTTCGAATATTATCCAAAAAAAGAAGGGGGTGTCAAGGTTAAATAAAGTAATTCCTTGAAAAAAATGACTATCTCAATTGATCCTGTTAATATAATCTTTCAATGCTATCTGCCAGTACCTCATTGTTCTTTGTGTGGCGTGAGAAAACTTCTTGCAGCTCAAAACCGAATAATGTGGTCGAAGTGCCTTGCGTGGAAATGTATCGGATGTGACAGGTTTTACCTCTACATTTTTCACGTCCGCATATTCCAATATTTTCAAGGCAAATTCATACCAACTGCAGGTCCCCCTGTTCGTAACATGAAATATGCCTGTGTGATTACCCTCTATAAGTACCTTAACGGCAGATGCTAAATCGACAGTGTACGTGGGCGAACCGATCTGATCGTCTACCACCTGGAGGGTCCGTTCAATGTGTGCCTTGTCAATAATTGTATCGACAAAATTCTTTCCGTTCTTACCATACAGCCAGGCAGTCCGTATTAATATATAATTATTCGAATATTCTTTCAGGTACAATTCACCCTGGAGTTTAGACTGACCATAAACGTTTATTGGATTATAGGGGAAGTCCTCCGTACAAGGAGTATTCTGCGTACCGTCAAAAACATAATCGGTGCTGAAATGGACAATTTTAATTCTCTGTTCCGTGCATGACCGAACCACATTTTTCACACCTTCTGCATTAACAGCAAAGCATGTCTCTTGATTGTCTTCACAGTCGTCGACATTCGTATATGCTGCTGCATTTATGACAATCTCGGCGTCGGACTCAACGATCACACGGCGACAATCCTGTTTATCTGTAATGTCGAAATCGTCAATATCTTTTCCGATAACATCATGCGATGCGCTCAGTTTACCGACAATATCAGTACCAAGCATTCCCATATGTCCCAAAACCAAAATCTTCATCAGTACCTCACTTCCTTTAAAAAAAGGCCCTGCGGCGGCGCCGTAATACCCGCCTTTGTTCTATCTTTACGCTCCATGATTTCGAAAAACTCCGTTGATGTGAGCTTTCCCTTACCCGCATCAACCAGGGTGCCCACAATGTTCCTGACCATGTGACGCAAGAAACCATTCGCTTCTATAGTAATGCTTATCATCTGATCTTCTATTGTTTCAATGCTGACATCAATAACAGTTCTGATATGATTTGAAGCATCATCATTAGCCCCGCAAAAGGAGGAGAAGTCATGGGTTCCCTTGAGCAGAATGATCGCCTCTCTCATAGCATTTACGTTAAGGGGACCATAAATATTCCACGAGTAATTTCTGTAAAGTGCAGATCTGATACAGCTGTTATATATGTTGAAGGAATACACCTTGCTTCTGGCATCATACCTCGCGTGAAATCCCTCGTCTACTTCTGATAACTCTTTAACAACGATATCCTTTGGAAGAAGGCTGTTTATTCCTCTTAAAAGATTTGAAACCCCAATCCGGGATTTTGTTTTGAAGTTTGCGACCTGATTTATTGCGTGAACACCTGCATCTGTTCTTCCGGAGCCGATGATTTTTATTTTTTCCTGAGTAATCGTACTGATCTTTTCTTCTAAAACCTGCTGAATCGTAATGCCATTTGGTTGCCATTGCCATCCATGATAACAGGTACCATCATATTCGACAACAATCTTGATATTTCTCATGATGCCGGATGCTCGTTACTCATTGCTCATCACTCGCCGCATTCAAGGCTTCAACGGCAGGAAGTTTTTCCCCTTCCAAAAGCTTGAGACATGCACCGCCGCCGGTTGATATATAAGTAATGTAATCATTCTCACCAGCTTCGTGAATGGCAACATCCGTATCGCCTCCCCCTACAATTGTAAGGGCGTGTGAACTTGCAACGGCATGCGCCATGGCGAACGTCCCCCTGCTGAATGCGTCAATCTCAAAAACACCCATGGGACCGTTCCATATGATTGTTTTTACATCATGTAGAACCTCGGTAAAAAGAGCGATCGTAGCAGGACCAATATCCAGACCCATCCAGTTCGGATCTATTTCCTGTACCGGAACGATTTTAGTCACCGCTTTTGGATCAGCTTTTTCTGCTATAACACAATCAACGGGAAGATACAATTTCACCCCTAAATTCCTCGCTATTTCAATACCCCTGCGAGCCGTATTTATAAGATCTTCTTCGACAATGGAAGTCCCTACTTCATGTCCCATTGCTTTGAGAAAGGTGAATGCCATCCCTCCACCAATTATCATCTTATCAACTTTTTCAATGAGGTTAATCAGGACCTGCAACTTATCGGACACCTTTGCGCCACCAACAATAGCTGCATATGGTCTGAAGGGGTTTTCGAGAGCTTTTTTGAAATAATTCAACTCTTTTTTCATAAGAAAACCGATACCACACTCCTTTGCATACTTGGTAATGCCTACATTAGATGCATGAACCCTGTGTGCGTTACCAAAGGCATCATCTATATACACATCCGCAAAACTTGCCAATTCCCTTGCAAATTCGTCAGAGTTCTCTGTTTCCTCTTTGTGAAATCGCAGGTTCTCCAGCATGAGAACGCATCCCGGCCTCAAATTATCAATAAGATTTTTTACCTCACTACCGATACAGTCTTTAGCCAGAATGACTTCCTTGTTGAGAAGACGTGACAGTCTTCTCGCTACGGGATTGAGACTAAGCCTGTCAACGAATTTGCCTTGGGGTCTTCCCAGATGAGAAATAATAATAATCTTTCCATTTTCATCCAGAGCATGGTTAATGGTCGGGAGCGCGGCCCGAATTCTCCTGTCATCAATAACATTAGAATTTTCATCCATAGGAATATTAAAATCAAACCTGCAGAGAACCTTTTTCCCTTTAAGATCGATTTGATCAATATATTTCATGCGTCCTCCCATATTTCACTTTTAATTGATTTTCTTAAGGATGTTGCAAAAATAGTGCCTCACTTATATATATTACCATTATATTCAGGTCAAGGGGGAAATCGAGAGCAAATTGTATTGCATTTAATGGACAGACATGTTATTAAGCGCCGATTTATGAACAGTTAATATAAGTTAATATATAAGAGGGAGTGAAGACATGGGAGCTACAGCAGACAAACTAAAGGCTTTCGAAGAAAAAAGAGACAGTTTATTGACGATGGGCGGAGAAAAGATGATCGAGAAACAGCATAGTCTGGGAAAACTCACCGCCCGTGAAAGAATCAAGCTCTTCTTCGATGATGGAACATTTCAGGAAACTCAGTTATTTGTAAAAACTCGCTCAACCCTTTTCGGATTGGGAGAGAAGGACATCAAGGCAGATGGTGTTATTACCGGTTTTGGGAAGGTAAACGGCCGCACGGTTTTTGCGTCATTCCAGGATTTCACAAGTGCCGGCGGAAGCCTTGGAGAAATGCACGCAAAGAAGATATGGAAAGTTATGGACATGGCTATGGATGCCAGGAAACCATTTGTCTCCTTTAATGATTCAGGCGGTGCGCGTATTCAGGAAGGGGTTCCGTCTCTTGACGGGTACGGTGGGATCTTCTATCGTAACACCATCGGATCGGGGTACATCCCTCAGATTACGGCAATCATGGGACCTACGGCCGGAGGAGCGGTATATTCACCAGCACTTACGGACTGGGTATTTATGGTTAAAGGAAGCGGTTACATGTATATAACGGGACCAGATGTTATCAAGGCCGTCATCGGAGAGGAAGTTACCCATGATGATCTCGGCGGAGCCATTGCACACGCAACAAAAAGCGGGGTCTGCCATTTCGCCACAGAGAGTGACGAAGACTGCATCAACAGGATCAAGACGCTGTTATCCTATCTGCCGGACAGCTGTCACAGTCCCCTTCCCATTGTGGAATGTACCGACAGTCCGGACAGGGAATGTCCCGAACTCGACACGATCGTCCCCGACAGGGCGACCCGTGCTTATGACATGAGAAAGGTGATAGAGGCCATAGCAGATAACAACGAGATATTCGAGCCCCATGCACTTTGGGCAATAAGTATTATTGTAGCCTTTATCAAGATCAATGGACAACCTGTTGGTGTCATTGCAAATAACCCGAAGGGCAATGCAGGTGTCCTGGATTACACGGCATCCGACAAAGCATCACGCTTTATCCGGTTCTGCGACGCATTTAATATTCCCCTTTTAACCTTCGCCGATGTTCCTGGATACATGCCGGGAACTGCCCAGGAGTGGGCCGGCATTATCAGTCACGGAGCCAAGCTTCTCCATGTATATGCCGAAGCGACTGTACCCAAGATTACAGTTGTCACCCGTAAAGATTATGGTGGAGCTTATATTGGCATGTGCAGTAAACAGCTGGGTGCTGACTATGTGATGGCATGGCCGACAGCCGAAATCGCAGTTATGGGTGCAGAAGGGGCCTGCAACATCATCTACCGTCGTGAAATCGCAGCCGCTGAAGATCCCGCAGCCAAAAGGAAAGAATTAGTTGCTGCCTATGAAGAACAATTCAATAATCCCTATTTCGCAGCACGCATGGGAATAATTGAAGAGGTCATCGCACCGAGAGAGACAAGAAAACGGGTAGCCACGATTCTTGATGCCCTCAAGGATAAAACAGAGGTCAGGCCTCCAAGAAAGCACAACAACCTTCCGCTGTAAATTGAGTTTCGGGTTTCGGGTTTCGAGTTTAAAAAATGAAGGGCCAGTATTCGACATGATCGAAAACTGGCCCTTTTGTTATCTAATCAAATGCTTTAAGTATTATGCTCTAACTAGCAATATCTATAGCCTTTTCTATTCTCTTAATAATTGAATCTCTCCCCAGAATAGCAAATATTTTATCAAGCTCCGGGCCTGTAAGTTTTCCCGTTACGGCAGCTCTTATGGGCATAAATAATTTCCGCCCTTTCAGGTCTGTATTCTTGCGTACAGTATTGATAACTAAACTATATACATCATTGCTGTGGCTGTTTATATGGACCAGTGAATCACGAACCAGCCTGACAACCCCAAGAGCTTCCTTTTCTTTCAAAAGAGACTGGGCATCAAGAGACAGTTCATACTTTGCATCAAAAAATATATCAATACATTTCCCAATGTCGGAGAGAGCGGTCAGGTTATCCCTGATAGCCTCTACGACTGAAAAAAGCCACATCTCATCGAGAGAAGAACAATCATATCCGGCATTATTAATAAAAGGAATTAATTGTCTTGTCAGTTTTTCCAGGTTGTAATTTCTAATATAAATACCATTTACCCACTTCAACTTGTTTTCGTCAAATATGGCACCACTCTTACCTGCCCTTTTCAGTGAAAATACTTCGATTATCTCTTTAATCGAACATACTTCTTTTCCTCCGCCAAAAGAGCTTCCGAGAAGGGATAGATAGTTCAGGAATGCCTCCGGCAGAATACCCTTTTCCCTGAATTCCTTCACAGAAACAGAGCCGTGTCTTTTGCTCAATTTTGTCCGATCCTTCCCCAGAATCAGAGAATGGTGCGCAAAGAACGGGGGTTCAAATCCCAATGCCCTATAGAGAAGCATTTGCAATGCCGTATTGGAAAGATGATCTTCTCCTCTTATGACATGGCTTATTTCCATGTAATGATCATCGATAACAACTGCAAAATTGTATGCGGGAAACCCGCTGGAACGCGTAATAATAAAATCTCCAATGGAATCACAATCAAATCTCATGGCCCCGCGGATCAGGTCTTTGAACTCTATGATTCCTTTTTCGACCTTAAAGCGGAAAGCAGGATTTCTCCCTTTATTTTCAAATTCTGCCCTTTGGTCGGCGGTAAGATTTCTGCATTTTCCCATATATCTGGGCATCTGCCTCATTGAAATGAGCCTTGCCCTCTCTTCCTTCAGCTCTTCTTCAGTGCAATAGCACGGATATACTTTATCCTCTTTAATCAGTTTATCGAGATATTTTTTATAGATATCAAGCCGCTCGAACTGGTGATACGGGCCGAAGGCTCCATCTTTTCCAGGTCCTTCGTCCCAATCAATATGAAGCCACTGAAGTTCTTTCAGGATTCCGTCTTCAAAAGCCCTTGAAGTCCTCTCCCTGTCAGTATCTTCAATCCGAAGGATAAATTCCCCACCATAATGTCGAGAAAACAGCCAGTTAAAAAGAGCAGTTCTGGCATTTCCCACATGGAGTTCACCCGTGGGAGAAGGAGCGAATCTTACTCTTGGTTTTTTTGACATCTGTTACACGGCCTCTTTTTTTATCGATACGACGGCAAAGGCAGCGATGCCCTCACCACGACCTGTAAAGCCCATCCCCTCATTAGTCGTTGCTTTAATGTTTACCCTGTCCGCTTTTACATCTAAAACTTCTGAGATATTTTGTACCATTTTATATATGTGCTCTTTTAACCTGGGTTTTTCCAGAATTATTGTAGAATCTATATTATTTATTTTATAATTCTTCCGGATCGCCAAAGCCTTAACCTTAAAGAGAAGTTTAAGGCTTGATATGTTTTTGTAGGAAGGATCGGTATCGGGAAAATACTTCCCTATATCACCCATCCCCAGGGCACCGAGAATGGCATCGCATATGGCATGTAAAAGAACATCCGCATCGGAATGCCCAAGAAGTCCTTTTTCATGGGGTATTTCCACACCTCCCAGAACGAGGTTTTTTCCTTTGATCAACCTGTGACTGTCATATCCGATACCAATTTTCATATTTTCCCCTTTTTTATTCAGCAACAAAGGCACCATGGATAAAGGAGGAGAAAGGGGTTAGTATTTAGAAAACTTT
Organism: uncultured Syntrophaceae bacterium; assembly: GCA_964552105.1. GTDB lineage: Bacteria > Desulfobacterota > Syntrophia > Syntrophales > UBA6807 > CAZGAK01. The sequence goes on along the minus strand of CAZKGS010000024.1, from coordinate 9,713 downwards.
GTGCCTTTGTTCCTTTGTAACCTTTGTAACCTTTGTGCCTGACTCTTTTCTTGTTTTCAACAAATATTCACCCAATTCAATGTCTTCGGGAGTTGTAATCTTGATGTTATCATAAGAACCTTTAATCATCCTTACCTTTATGTTAATCCGCTCAACAAGTGAAGCATCATCGGTGCCGTAAATATTATCTTCATAAGCTTTCTGGTACGCTCTTTTGATAATTTTTCTCTTAAAGGCCTGGGGTGTTTGAGTAAGCCACAGAGTGTCTCTCTTCAGAGTTTCCTTGATCAAACCATTCCCGTCAACGGATTTCACCGTGTCTTTTACGGCCACACCAACCGTTACTGCGTCTTCTTCGAATGCCTTCTGAACAGAAGCATTTATGATTTCCTCTGAAATAAAGGGCCGCACTCCGTCATGAATAACTACTATTTCGTTTTCATCACTTACAATACCAAGGCCGTTTCTGACGGAATCCTGTCTTTGCATGCCACCGGCAACTATATGTTTTACCTTTGAAATCTGGTGTTGTTCAACAATTAAATGTCTCGTGTAATCAATATCATTTTCCGGAACAACGAGTATGACATGATTAATGGCTGAGGCTCTTTCAAACGTTCGCAATGTGTGAACAAGAATGGGCAAACCACCCAGCAAGAGATATTGTTTGGAACGACTGTTCCCCATTCTCTTTCCCGAACCTCCCGCCACAATAATTGCAACAACTTTCACATTCATTCCATTTCAAATGCAAAAGGCCCGGAATCCTTTCCGGGCCTTCAATTTAAACTGATCTACGAGTTTTGATCTGCACGCTTTTGCTCAGCCACAACTTCTTTCCGGTTTGAAAATATCATTCTTCCTGCTGTCGTCTGAAGTACACTGGTCACAATCACCTGAACTGTACGGCCTAAAAATTTATCAGCATTATCAACAACTACCATTGTTCCATCTTCAAGATATGCCACGCCTTGACCCGGTTCCTTGCCTTCTTTAATGACCTTAACCGTTATAGCCTCACCCGGCAAGACCACAGGTTTTAATGCATTTGCAAGTTCATTTACATTTAAAATTTTTATACCCTGCAGCTCGGCAACTTTGTTCAGATTAAAATCATTAGTAACAAGTTTACAATTTTTCTTCTTCGCCAGGGCAACAAGCTTGGCATCAACACCCTTTAGTTTTGGAAAATCCTGATCAACGATATCGATTTGCATGCTACCACTTTTTTTCATCTTGTTAAGAATATCTAACCCTCTTCGGCCACGGGAACGTTTCATAGAGTCCGACGAATCTGCTATAAGCTGTAACTCATCCAGTACAAATCGAGGAACGACCAAGTTACCTTCCACAAAACCGGTAGCGCAAATGTCCATCATCCTTCCGTCAATAATAACGCTTGTATCCAGAATTTTATGATCTGAAACTCCCTTCAGGGAACCTTTTGATTGGGAAGAACCGGGGAATTGAAATTCTTCACTTTTTTTCGATCCGAGAACAAGGCCCAGATATCCAAGGCTTATGGTAAGCACAAAGTATATTATTTCCAGAGGAACAACGTCCTGTTTCTCCACGGCTGGAATAAACCTGAGACCATAGGCAAAGAGAATGGCAATCGAGAGGCCGACGATGGTTCCGATCACACCACCAAAGATAACTCGCAGAGACAGTTTCCGTATGGCTTGTTCGATTTGAATGACTAACAATGCTATTATTAATCCTGATATTAAACCGATTATTGATAAAGATGGATAATTATATTGTATAATAAAATAACCACTTATCGAACAAGCAACAATTAGAAAGAGCCTTACCATTACTTGAAACATTTTTTCTCCTTTCCTGCAATAATACTTCTTTCTCTGCTACTATTAAATTTTCAAAGATCTTTTTTATAAATTAAAAAATACTATATGAGTAAAAAATAAGAATTTAACTAAAAACTTAACTCTCTTATACGGAAAATATGGTATTAAGATCTTTTTCTATTGTTGTTTCTTCAAGATCACTGGCTATGGATATTTCTTTTACCAAAAGACTTTTCGCAGTGTCCATCATTTTTCTTTCGCCGAAAGATAAATCCTTGTCAATTTTTAACCTCAAGAGATCCCGTAAAACCCTGGCTATTTCATAAGCTGATCCAGTTTTAATTTTTTCCCAGTATTCCTTGTACCTTTTATTCCATGTTTGCCGGTCAAGTATAACATCCTGCTCTTTCAGTATGTCATAAACCCGGGGAATTTCTTCCTTTGAAATTAAGCCTCTTAAACCAACAGATTTAGCGCCATTCTGTGGAATCATGATTGTCATGTTATTACCCAAAATCTTGATTACGTAAAATGGCTGTTTACATCCCATAATTTCCTTATTTTCTATGGCTTCTATAATCCCAACGCCATGTGCCGGATAAACAGCCAAATCACCAACTTTAAACATGGTACCACTCCCACCTCTTAATTATTTAATCTACTCTTATACCACATATAGCATTAAACGTCAATTAAATACCCGGGATTGCAATTTGTCTTGACTTGGAAAGTTGGAATAGGCTATGTAAACTGGATTCTGCATATTTTTTTGTCCTGAAGAAAGGAGCTCAAATGGCAAAGTATGAATCTACTTCTTTGAGAAACGTTGCAATCATCGGTCATGGAGGAACGGGGAAAACTTCCCTCAGCGAATCCTTCCTTTTTGTCAGTGGTAAGTCGGACAGACTGGGAAGAGTCGAAGATGGAACATCTAATCTGGATTTTGAACCTGAAGAGCAGAAAAGACACATATCAATCAGCGCTGCAACAGACTTTTTTGACTGGGATAAACATAAAGTTAATATTCTTGACACACCCGGTGATGCGAATTTTTTTATGGACACCAAAAATTGCCTGCGTATTGCTGACGGGGCCGTCGTTGTAATTGATGCCGTAGGGGGTGTGGAATTCCAGACAGAAAAGGTATGGGAATTTTCTGACGAGTTGTCCCTTCCCAGGGTAATTTACATCAATAAGATGGACAGAGAACGTGCCGATTTTTTTAAAGTCTTAGATAATATAAAGGAATGTTTGGGAAGAAAGGTCACGCCATGTTGTCTGCCCATAGGCGCAGAAGAGGAATTTAAGGGATTGGTCGATCTCATTAATATGAAAGCCTTTATCTTTGATGATCCAAAAGGCAAATTCAAAAGAGAAGATATCCCATCTGACATGCTGGATGAAGCAGAGACATACAGAGAAACACTGGTTGAAGATATTGCTGAATGTGATGAAGAATTGATGAATAAATACTTGGAAGAAGGTGAACTGAGTGTAGATGATCTGAAAAATGGATTGAGGAAAGGGGTAGTCTCGGGTGAACTGATCCCGTTGACATGTGGTTCAGCTATTAAGAATATAGGAACCATCCCACTCATGGACATAATTGTCAGTTACCTTCCCTCACCTGTGGATACAGGATCCGTCAAGGGTAAGAAACCGGATTCTGATGAAGTTGAAGAGAGAACCCCCGATACAACTTCTCCATTTTCAGCTATGGTTTTTAAAACGATAGCTGATCCTTATGCCGGCAAACTCACTTTATTCAGAGTGTTTTCAGGAACTGCAGACTCGGATTCCAGTTTTTATAACACATCAAAAAAGGTCAGTGAGAAATTTGGGAACATTTTCTATCTTGAAGGTAAAAGCCAAAAACCGGCAGAATCACTTGTTCCCGGTGATATAGCGGCTGTAGCAAAATTAAAAGAGACGGCTACCGGCAACACAATCTGCAATGAGAAATCCCGGATTATATTTGAAGAGGTTTCTCCTGTTCCCGGTCTCATGTCTTTTGCAATAGAACCAAAGTCAAAAGGTGACGAAGAAAAAATTGTCACTTCCCTTAACAGGCTTGTTGAGGAAGATCCAACACTCTCTGTTCGCAGAGATGGACAGACAAAAGAAATGATACTTTCCGGTATGGGACAGGTCCACATAGAAGTGACGATTGAAAAGATGAAGCGGAAGTTTGGTGTAGAGGTAGAGCTGCGTACGCCCAAAGTGCCCTATAAAGAAACGATCAAGGGAAAAACACAGATTCAGGGAAAATACAAAAAGCAGTCCGGTGGAAGAGGCCAGTTTGGGGACACGTGGATTAAGATCGAGCCTCTTTCCAGGGGAGAAGGTTTCGTATTTGAGAACAAGATTGTAGGCGGCGTTATCCCTAAACAGTACATACCTGCAGTAGAAAAAGGTATTGTGGAGTCTATGGCTGAAGGAGTCGTGGCAGGTTATCCGGTCGTAGACGTCAAAGTTTCTCTCTATGATGGTTCTTTCCACACAGTGGATTCGTCTGAAATGGCTTTTAAGATAGCCGGATCGATGGGATTTAAAAAAGGGGTTCTGCAATGCCAGCCAACCCTTCTGGAACCTATTGTTAATCTCGATATAGAAATTCCTGATGAGTATATGGGGGATGTGATTGGAGATTTGAACAGCAGGCGCGGGAGAGTTCTGGGCATGGACACCAAAGGATCCAACCAGCTCATAAAGGGGCAGGTCCCATTGGCAGAAATCCTGACATATGCACCTGAGTTGAGGTCGATTACAAGCGGTAGAGGCACATTCTCATTTGAGCATTCCTACTACGAAGAAGTGCCTGCTCAAATCGCGGAGAAAATCATCGCCGAATCGAAAAAGGAAGAGGAATAATCGGATTTTGATAACCGCAGGGGTTATAACGGTCAGCGACAAAGGAGCGCGCGGTGAAAGAGAAGACATCAGCGGTAAAGAAATAATCCGGCTGATAAAAGATATTCCCGCTGCGGTTATTGAATATGAAATCATTCCCGATGAAACAGATATTATATCCCGGAAGCTGATAGAATGGGTTGATGTGAAAAAAATCGACCTTGTTATAACAACGGGAGGCACCGGTGTAAGTCCGCGCGATGTTACTCCTGATGCTACATTGAGGGTAATAGAAAAGGAAGTTCCCGGTATGGCAGAGACCATGCGGAGGGAAAGCACGTCAAAGACACCTTACGGTATGATATCACGTGCTGTCGTAGGGATAAGGAAACAATCGCTAATAGTTAATCTTCCCGGAAGCCCAAGAGCTGTAAAAGAAAATTTATCTGTTATCCTGCCCGCTCTGAAACACACAATCGAGAAAATCAAGGGTGACGAATCAGATTGTGCCGTTTAAGGTACAGCAACACATTATCTTTATGAGTGCCGGGCCAGAATATCTTTTCGCACCGTGGGCATATTTGAAAGTTTCCCTGAGTCTGAAAGACATATGGGGGTACACAACTTTCAACACCCATCCTCTGGATATTTTCTAACTTTTCATTACATGCAAGGCAGACGGTAAGAAACTTTTCAGGATCAGGCTTGAGGGAATATTCTCCAATAACTTCGCTTAATTGATCTGAGACTTTATCGGAACAGACAATGAACATCTGCCCCAAAAAACTTCTCCCGGCCATATCCCTTCTTCTTGTCAGGACAATTCTTCCCTCTTTCGCACCCCTTTTCAAAAAACTTCTGTCAATGTTTCCTGTATGGCAAGCGGTATCATAACCGAGTATACGAAGCCACTTTGTCAGTTTCCCCAGATTTCTGTCTGTCAAGAATTTAATTTGTCCCATATTAATAAATAATTTAAAAAGGGGAATGTTTTTTATACATATGTTGTTGGCGTTTCCCCTTCCTCCGGTGGCAGTACTTCTGTCTCCTTTTTACCTTTTTCCAACATTTTTATTCTTTTATTTAATTTGGAGACTTTTCTTGACAGCCTGTATCGTTCCCCTATGTCCAGGAAACCCGCGAATATCAGCCCTACACCAAATGATATAAAAATAAGCATATAGCTGGGCACACTGATATCTATAATATCGTAATATTTAAGTTGAACAGGACCTGTATTCGTCAGCGAAAAAGTAATAATAAAAAGTACAATTAACATACCAACAATGGTGTAGAGAAGTTTCATCCTAGACCTCCTTGTTTTTTTGGAAAAAAGGTAATAAATTATCTCGAGTTTTTTCTACATCTTCCGGAAGCACCCTGACTTCACCTAAAACAGTGGCGAAATTGGTATCCCCCTGCCACCGTGGTACTATATGAAAATGCAGATGACCAAGCACTCCCGCACCCCCGGCCTTGCCTACATTCATTCCAATGTTAAAACCTTCGGGATTCATCACTTCTTTCATGATTCTTACAGACATATCTGTAAACTCTATCATTTCTATCTTTTCTTCCATCGACATATCTTCTATTTCAGATATATGCCTGAAGGGCACTACCATTAAATGCCCGGAATTATAGGGATATTTGTTCATTATGACATAGCACGATTTTCCTTCAAAGAGTACAAGCCCCTCTTCCCTAATTGACCCTTTACAAAAAATGCACCCCTCCGGCTTTTTGCTCCTTAAATACTCCATTCTTCCGGGGGATTTAATATTATCCATATATTGTCTATAATTTTGATGGCTTCGTAAAAAGTCAATTTTCGATTTCTATTATTTTTCCCGTTATTGTCTCACCAATTTCTATTATACCTAATGTGTTTCGTCGTGCAAATGCCCGGTCCGTAGGCGATCCGGGATTGAAAAAAAGTACATTACCCTTCATTTTATTAGCAGCCTTGTGGGTATGTCCGTATACGAGACATTCTATACCTTCAAATTCTTTAATGAGCTTATCTTCCATACCATAAGGCATTCCCCAGCCATGAATAAGACCTATTTTGTGTTCCTCGACTTCAAGGGTTAACTTCTCAGGAAATGATCCCCTTACTGAAGCTAAATCCATATTACCACAGACGGCGTAAACTTCTTTTCCTCTGAAAACATCAAGGACACTGAGTTCAACAATATCTCCCGCATGGAGAATCATTTCCACATCTGAAAAATACTTTTCAACAACCCTCTCAAGCCATGCATCATAACCCTTGAGGTGAGTATCTGAAATTACTCCTATCTTCATTACAAAACACCTCGAAATTTTCTATTATATCTATATTAAAAACACAAGAATTATTTTGGGAAACAGCCTTCTTGCTTTTGGTTTGACATTTTATATATGTGAAGATAGTATAAATATGTCCTTTCGGCCACAATAAAGAATGGAAGGGGAACCAGAAAAACGTAAAAGGAGTTTAACAATGCTTGAAAAAGCGTTAGAGAATATCGCAGAGAAGATACTTGTCCTTGATGAATCGTCTCTTGCCGGTTTATGGGGGAAATATAAAGGTAAAATGGAGAAATTCGATACCTCTAAAGAATGGGAAAAGGCGGTTATTATATTTTTCATTATAAATTCTGTAAGGGTAAAAAATCATATTTTCAATGAACAGATAAAACATCGTCAGGAAAATGAATCCGGCAACAAAAAGGCTCAACACGGAAAGCCGCCACATCTGAAACTCGTCAAATGATCGAAAAAGAATCAGCCCTCAAGAGAATAGAAGAACTTCAAGATCAAATTACCTACCATAATAAGCGTTACTATCAACTTGATGATCCGGAAATATCTGATGCTGAATATGATCAGTTGATGTTGGAACTGATTCAACTTGAGAAGCAATACTCTGATCATATAGATTTAACTGATTCACCTACCCGGCGTGTCGGTGCAGCCCCTCTTGATAAATTTGACACAGTCACCCACCTTACGCCCATGCTGAGTCTTGCCAATGCCTTTTCTGAAGAGGACATCCTGGATTTCAATGAGCGCACAAAACGATTCCTGGGTAATAAAGAAGATATTTCCTTTGTTGTCGAGCCTAAACTTGATGGTGTCGCGGTTAACCTTCTTTACGAAAATGGTATGTTTAAAATTGGATCAACAAGGGGTGACGGAACAGTTGGTGAAGATGTTACTCAGAACCTTAAGACAATCTATTCCATTCCTTTACGAGTAAAAGAAGCTTCAGATATGCCCGAAAGAATTGAAATAAGGGGTGAAGTATTTATAAGAAATGAAGCGTTTAAGAACCTCAATAAAAGGAGAGTTGACGAGGGAAAACCTCCATTCGCAAATCCCAGAAACGCCGCAGCCGGATCGTTGCGCCAGTTAGACTCAAAGATAACGGCAAAAAGATCCCTCGATATTTTCTGCTATGCTATTGGTTTGGCAGAAGGGAAAACGTTTCAAAGTCAATGGAAGATCCTTCAAACCCTTGCGCGATGGGGTTTCCAGGTTAATCCCCGGGTGAAACAGGCAAAGGATATAAACGAATGTATCCAATACTATCATGATATGACTCTTTTAAGAAAAGAGCTGCCCTACGAAATTGATGGTATTGTTATAAAGGTGGATTCTATGGATACTCAGGCCCGTCTCGGTGCCGTTTCGAGAAGCCCGCGCTGGGCTGTTGCCACTAAATTTCCTCCTACCCAGGCCACGACACAAATTGAAGATATCATTGTACAGGTCGGCCGAACAGGTGTACTCACTCCAGTAGCCAAGATGAAACCAGTCCGGATTGGAGGAGTCACTGTAAGCAGTGCAACATTGCACAACCAGGACGAAATAGATAAAAAGGATATCCGTATCGGTGACACGGTAATCATACAGAGAGCCGGTGATGTCATACCGGAAGTCGTGAAAGTGATAGAATCTCGGCGCAGCGGCAGTGAAAAGATCTTCCTTATGCCCGAGACTTGCCCTGCATGTGGCTCCAGAGTCGCCCGCCTTGAAGGTGAGGCGGCTCACAGGTGTATTGATTTTGATTGTCCGGCACAGATCAGGGAAAACATCAAACATTTTGCATCCCGAGGCGCCATGGATATCGAGGGACTGGGTGAAAAAATAATATCCCAGATGCTTGATGGAAAAATTATTAAAGACCCTTCAGATCTTTATTATCTTACTAAAGAGGATTTAACAGGGTTGGAACGGTTGGCAGATAAATCTGCGGAGAATCTCCTGGCTGCACTGGACCAATCAAAAAACCCGCCTCTGGAAAAATTCACCTTTTCCCTTGGAATCAGACACACAGGAGAACATATATCCCGGATACTTGCTCAAGAATTTTCTACACTTGATAATCTCATAAATGCAACGGAAGAGGAACTGACGTCCATAAGGGAGATTGGACCTGAAGTTGCAGCAAGTATTACCAAATATTTCAGACTTCCTTCCAATCTGGAGATGATACAAAGGCTCAGGGAGGCCGGGGTCAAACCTCGAGAGGCAGTCCCCAGAAAATCCTCTGATCTTTCAGGAAAATCATTTCTTTTCACAGGGACGCTTCAGGGTTTCCCGCGAAGCAAAGCCAGGGAAATTGTAGAATCCCTGGGAGGCAATGTTTTGTCTTCCGTAACCAGGAACACTGACTATGTTGTCGTCGGAGAATCACCGGGTTCTAAACTCAATAAAGCTAAAGAACTGGAGATAACCATACTCAATGAGGAAGAATTTCTCGAATTGATAAAGGAATATCAATCACAAACCGGGGGAATTGACGATCTATGAAAAGAATCCACGTCTTCGTTTCCGGCAGGGTTCACGGGGTCTGCTTCAGGGCAGAAACCTGGTATTACGCCAGAGATTTGAATCTGAAAGGCTGGGTCAGAAACCTTCGAGACGGCAGGGTTGAAGCAATCTTTGAAGGAAAGGAAGATAACGTCTATCAAATGATGGAATGGTGTAAGAAAGGGCCTCCCCTTGCCTCGGTCACAGACATTGAAATTATTGAGAAACCCCCTTTAGGAAATTTCACCGATTTTA
>CAZKGS010000023.1:13977-16579 GCA_964552105.1 uncultured Syntrophaceae bacterium | reverse complement strand
CCGCTGTTGTTAACGCACTGCTGAAACATCCCAAGGTTGATCACTTCGACCTGAGCGCCATACGGGCGATAACGATCGGTGCGTCACCTCCCTCATTATGGTCCGTGCAGGAATTACAGCGGCGCTGGGGGATCGGGTTTGCCAACATATGGGGGATGAACGAGGGGCCTGCCGACATAGCGGCGTACTTTGATATTCCCGATGTGGAAATGCGGGTCGATCATTTTCCCCAGTGGGGGAAACCGGGGGTGAAGTGGCATTCTGCCATGGCTGGAAACTTTCACGCGAAAGTCGTCGATCCGGCAACCGGCCAGGAGATGACAGAGATCGGACAGGTCGGTGAGCTCCATTACAAGGGACCCAATGTGATGGCTGGATATTTGAGGGATCCCGATATTACGGAAAAAGTGTTTGATAGTGACGGGTATTTCAATACGGGAGATCTCTTCCAGATCAAAGAAGGAAACTGCATCGGATTTTTCGACCGGACGAAAGATATCATCATCCGTGGTGGTTTCAATATCAGTGCCCAAGAAGTGGAAAACATGCTCCTGGGACATGTTGGAGTGGCCGATATAGCCGCCGTTGCCATGCCCGATACCGCCATGGGGGAAAAGGTGTGCGTGTATGTGGTACCGACGGAGGGAGAAGGCAAGATAACCCTGGATGATATTACTTCATTTATGAAGGAGAAGGGAATAGCCGTCTATAAACTTCCGGAGCGGGTTGAGATTATCGATGCGATTCCCCGGAATCCCGTAGGCAAGATTCTCAAGAAGGAACTCAGGCGGGATATCAGGGAAAAACTGGGCATTCAGGAATAATCGAAGGGCAGGGCAGCCCCGTCCGTGAATCTGGCAAAAGGAGACGTTATGCAAAGGTCTCACATTAACATTGCCATGATGGATGGTGTCCCTGCCTGGATGTGTATGTATGCTGGGTCACTGTTTCTGCTTGCCGATTTTGCAGGGGGAGTGATCTTCTTCACACCCTTTACCCATGCCCGATATTTTTCGATAGTAAAGGAAGTGACGATTCGGGACAGCTGCCCCGCGACGAGCAGTGTCACCGTCGAATTGGAGCTTACTTCCTCCCCCCCCAACAGGGCGGATAAATATTAAAAGCGGCGGAAGAACAAGGGAAAGAGGGGTGAACCATGGCCATGGAGCTTAAAGATGAAGCCGATGAGATATGCTGCCTGGCACATGGTGTTTTTAGATGCGAAAGAAACAAGAACTCTGCCAATGAGTATTTTTTCGTTTGGAACGTGTGAAGAGAAGATGGTTTTGAAAGATAAACAGGTATCGAATATCAATTATGTCGTCCCGCAGGAACATCACCACATTTTGGTTGAAAAATCCCGGAGGAAGGTATATTCAACCACGGGAAAATAAGAAGATGTTTTTCCCTGACACGAGGGATGTTTTCGTGACATACATACAGTGAAGACAGAACAGATCGAACTCATGAAAAACAGAAAAGATCATGAAAGCGAAACCGCTCGTTTGAAGTATGAACTGGAGGCAAAAAACAAGCTTCTGTCCTCCATACACAAGATAAGCGGATTGCTTACCCGGCCCATATCTCTTGATCGGGTGCTGAATGCGATCGTAGAAGAAACGGCAACAGTGTTCCGATTCAGCAGGGTTAATATATCGCTGATCAATAAGAAAAATCAAAATTTGCTGGAATGTAAGTATGTTATCGGGTTCACGCCAGAAGAGACACAGAGAGCGCTGAGTATTCCATACCAAATGGATAATCACGATTGCGTCGAAACGCGAGTTATAAAAACGGGAAAGACCCTGTATATTGAAGACTATAAAAAAGACACACGACTCACAAAAATTGATAAGAAATTGTGCGGAATTTATAACCGTGTCTCCGGGATTGCCGCACCGTTGAAAATTAAGAGGGAGATTATCGGTTTCATTGGGGCGGACAGAACCAATGAGATATTAAATCTTACCAAAAATGAGATCGACCTGTTTTCCACGTTTGCCAATCAGGCAAGCATCATAATCGAAAATGCCCGGTTGCAGGAACAGAACAACAGAAAAATCGAACAGCTGTTGTCCCTTCAGAAAATCAGCAAAAAAACGAGTTCGACTCTCAGCCTCAAAAAATTGCTGAATATCATCGTCGCAAACGCATTAAAAATTACGAAGGCATCGACCTGTGCTGTTCTGTTGCTTGATAGTGAAGATAATTTCCTGAAAATCGTATCTCAGAAAGGATATCGAAAACATGACGCGGATACATTCAAGTTGAAAGTCGGTGAAGGTATTGTGGGGTGGGTTGCACATCATGGTATTCCCTTACTCGTGAAGAACGTGGACAACGAACCTCTGTATGTGGAACTTGTAAAGGGGATCAAGTCCGAACTGGCCGTTCCCCTGATTGGAGAGAAGCAGGTACTGGGGGTTTTGAACGTCGACAGCTATGAGGAATGTGCCTTTTCCCAGGATGATCTGGAATTGCTGATGATTTTCGCCAGCCATACGGCGACCCTTATCGAAAATGCGCGGCTCTATGAGGAAGTCATTACGGAAAGGAACTTTGCGGAAAATATCCTTGAAAGTTCTCCCAACGGCGTTCTGAC
>CAZKGS010000023.1:0-13877 GCA_964552105.1 uncultured Syntrophaceae bacterium | reverse complement strand
GGAAGCGGTATACCGCCGGAAAATATTTCCAAGATATTTGATCCGTTCTTTACGACCAAACCCGAGGGAACCGGACTGGGACTTTCAATTACCCATAAAATTCTTGAGCAGCACCACGCCACCATTGACATTGAGAGCGCGGAAGAACAAGGAACCACCTTCATCATCAAATTTCCCCTTGATGCGAAGACGGAGAGCAATGTACCGATACAAGATACTGATCGTCGATGACGACAACCTGCTGCAGAATTCACTCAGGACAATTCTGTCGGAGAAATACGATGTCCTCGTTGCGGGGACCGGTGAAGATGCCGTCGAGCTTCTGAAAGATACTTCCATCGATCTTGTCCTCTTAGACATCCGGTTGCCCGGGATGGACGGAATAGAAACCTTGCGGACGATCCTGAAGCGGGATGAAAAATTTCTCGTCATAATGATGACGGCATACGAGGACATCACGACGGTTGTCACGTCGATGAAAATGGGTGCCCATGATTATCTCGTCAAACCCCTTGATGTCGATGAACTGGAGCTGATTGTCGAACGGGCGCTCGACACGCTGAAACTGAAGAAAGAAGTGGAGGAACTCCGCAGGCAGTGCCGGACCGAGTTCGACATTGACAATGTCATTGGTGAAAGCAGGGGAATGAAAGATGCCCTCGAACATGTCAGGAAAATTGCGAGGAGTCATGATACCACCGTCCTGATCGAGGGTGAAACGGGGACGGGTAAAGATGTCATTGCCAGGGCCATTCACTATCGGAGCATCAGAATCGGCAAGCCCTTCATCAGCATCAACTGCGGGGCTATCAGTAAAGATCTGATGGAGAGCGAGCTGTTCGGGTATGAAAAAGGAACATTTACCGGCGGCCTGCACGAGGGGAAAAAGGGGAAAATCGAGCTGGCCCACGAAGGGTCTCTTTTCCTCGACGAAATCAGTGAACTGATGCCGTCGGCCCAGGTAAAGTTGCTCCGGTTTTTGGAAAACAAGGAGTTCTACTCCGTGGGAGGGACGGAAAAGAAGAAAGTCGATGTGCGGGTCATCGCCGCTACCAACAAAAGCCTGGAAAAGGCGATCGAGGCAGGCACGTTTCGGGAAGACCTGTACTATCGATTGAACATTGTCAGGATTTATCTGCCGCCGTTACGGGAACGACAGGAAGACATCATCCCCCTCGTTCTTTTTTATATGGACAAATTCAATCTGCAATGCGGTAAAAATTTCCATGGCTTGTCAAAAGGTGCCGAAAAGAGACTGCTTGGCCATCGCTGGGCGGGCAACGTGAGGGAACTCAGGAACACCATAGAAAGAATCATGATCATGGAGGATGATACAGAAATAAAGACACAGCATCTCTCCTTTCTAAACGATGCAGGGATGGTGACGTCGCCTTCGGATATGCCTGATATTGCAATCCCTCCGTCGGGCCTGAACCTGGAAGAACTCAATAAACAACTAATCATCAAAGCGTTGAAACAGAGCGGCGGTAATAAAACGGAGGCCGCACGTCTGCTCGGTATGTCCCGTCCCACCATGATTTATCGCATCAATAAATACCGGCTTGTTGTTGTGTAGTGTATGGTGAAGAGAGGCTTAAACCGGCAAACAGCGTTTGCACTTCGCTGGCTCTCAAAAACCTGAAAGGTTTTCCCCGGGTATATACGCGTTTCCTCCCCACCAGGGGAGCAAGATCTCTGAGTCGCCGGCGCGTGGTTTTGAGGTCTTGTATGATGGTATATTTAAAATATATTATCAGTCTGTTATCGTTAATTAAGCAAGATTAAGGCCACGGATTCAGGTAATAGTTAAAATATCAATAATTGTTTTAATAAAGACAGGGAGGCCGTCGGGGTTTCGGCTGGTGATCATTTCTCCTTGAAAAATTTTTCGTTTCTTTTTCTATCCCTTAACTCGGCCAGTTTTCCTTTGTTCCAGCTTGATATCCTGGAAAAATATCCCGTGATTTTTGAGATTCCCTCTACATTTTCTGAGTGGCAGTACACGCACTGTTCATGAAGCCCCCTGAATGTCCTGCCGCAGTTCAGGCAAGTGGTGAACTCCGGGGAGAATGTAAGCCGGCAATTGGTTGTATCTTTAAACACTTTTTCGACAAAATCAGCTAAAGACTCCTTCGACGGCCTCACCTCACCAAGCCACACATGGGTCACCGCTCCCCCTTCTATAAGTGGATGGAAAGCCCCTTCAATCCTCACCCTGTCGATAGGACTGGTCGGTGATGACACATCAAGCAGAGTCGAATTGGTATAATACACCGCCCCCTCTGAGATGTCCCCTTTTACAAAATGGCCTGCTTTTGGAGAAAAATGTTTCAGGTCTAATCGTGCAAAGCGATATGCCGTACTCTCGGCAGGTGTTTGTACCAGGACAAACCTTATGCCATATTCTTCTGTTAATTGTTCAGCCAGATTCCTCATGTGATTGATCACTTTCAGACCAAACTCCTGGGCATCTGCCGATTCGTGAAGTTGTGATCCTTTTTGTATCCTGACCAGCTCATTGAGACCAACCATTCCTATAAGATATGAAGCCCTCTGCATTCCGAGATAAGAAGTTCCATCGCAATTCATAGTAAGGAGCGACAGGGGCCCTTCGTTATCATATGACAACAGTCTTTCGATGAAATCCTTCTTCTGCAAATGAGCCTTTGCCGCAAGTTTCATAATATCGGAAATGAGGGAAAGCAACTCCTCCTCATTTCCGTCGGCCTTATACCCCAGCCTTGGGAGATTGATCGTGACATTCTGAATGGCCGCATATCTCATCTTCCAGGGTGTTTTCGTATATTCAACCTCCTCTTTTTCTAACCTGAAGTTCAATCGACCGCACTCTGATATACTGAAAGTATCACCCCGATCGAAAACGAAGTATGTGTTTCCCTTTTCACCAGCCACATCGCAGATGTGAAGAAGGAAATCTTTATAGCCTGGTGTTTGAAAAAACTTCTCCGTAATGTGTACTTTAGGTCTGGGAAAGACAAAAGGTTTACCCGATGAATCCCCCTCTTTGAATACATCAAAAATAGCCCGGACAAATCTCTGGGCATCCTTTACATATTCGCCATAGGTCTTACCTGTATATTTACCTCCTGGCCCTATGGCAGAAACATTTTCAAAATGTTTTGGTATTTCCCAGTAGAGATTTATATCGGTAAATATAGTTTGCCCCCCCCTTGCCACAGACTGCTGGGCAAATTCATAGATCAGCATCTGGGCGCATTGCTTTATTTCCCTGTCACTCAATCCCTGCAGATAAGGTGCAAAAAAAAGATTAACGGCATCCCACACAATTGCCCCGGCGAAATTCCCCTGGAGTGCCGCGGCAAATCTGACCATATGGGCTACAAGCGTCTCGGCGTGTTTTGCCGGTGCAGCGGCGGCAAGGGAATTGGGAAGATTTAAACCAAACTTTTTTATATATTCAAGGGACTGACATGAACAATAGGGCCTGTCAATATAGCCCAGGTTATGGACGTGGAGATCTCCTGTCATATGAGCATATCCAACATCCTCTGAAAAAACATTCAATATGGCATATTCTTTTTTAACACCTTCTGCCAGAGTAAGATTTGTTCCCTCCGGACTGTGGGGAACATTGGCATTTTCTTTATTATGATACAGGATTAGTTTCCCCACATCATACAAAGGAAACCCGAGACGAGCGTGCAACTTTGTCGCTTTATCCAGTCCCCTTTCAATCAGTTTTGCATTAACAAGTTCCCTGATCAGGGATGCCGTAAGCAGAGCCATCCCCGACGACACGATCTGTTTCTCGACCTCTTTACTAATTGCATCTGCCGTATCAATATCTACGTTCGTTTCCAGAATCAGGGCATCGACAATCCTGCGCCTGTCCCAGTTGACAATATCTTCTCTTGATGTCCGAACGAAAAGGGTAATATCTGTTGTTTCAGTGTTAATCATGGGAAAAATGCTCCACTCTACTCTAACCCCTGTTCCCTTATTTAAATATTTGTGTTTATCGCTTCGTCTATTGATCCGAGAACCTTTTCAGATGCAATAGTTAATTCTTTATCATGATCATGGTTGAGAGAAAACACCCTGAGATGAACTACCCTGGCAGGAATAAACCGGTATATATCTCTCAGGGGTTCTAAAGACGTAGCTTCCGTAGATGGGTTAAAAATGTTTATCCTTTTATCGCCCTCTACCATCGGATTGACCGGTCTCGGGTCCTGTGTCGCAAGGTCCACGCGAAACTTTATTCTCTTCAGGTGTCCGGGGAGACACTTTTTTATCTGTTTTTCGTAATCACGGGCATCGGAAAATCTGGTACCCCTCTGAATCTGGTCTACGGAAAGCTCTGCAGAATATGACATCTTCCATTTAATTTGCCTTAAGTAAATTTTTTCCCATTCTTTCCCCAGCTTTTTTTTCTTTTTATTCTTCTCATTTGCCCAACCCTTCACCTCTTGATACAAAGTCCATTCATCCAGGTGGATATATTCGTCCAGCGCTTCGACAGGATTATTTGGCAGAATGATATTCACCGTCTCCCTGAATATCTCCTGGAGATGAAGATCGAGCGCTCGTGTTGTCCTGTGGTAATAGACATTGGAATAGAGGTGAATCCTTGCGTTTAAGAACCTTCTGAGTGCTGAAGTGCCGGACTGGTGAAGAGTAAGGCCTTCCCTTGTAAAAAAAGTATAGAAGCAAAGTCTTTTGATATCGACAATGTCTATGGAAAAACCTGTCATGTAGGCATCTCTCTGGATATAATCAAGGTTATCAACCGTGTATATACCTGAAAAGAGCTGTCTTAAATAATGCATCCATTCGGGTTGCTTTCTCCTGTCTTTTTCTTTCGGTTTTTTGATAAGAAAGGCAACCTGCCCCGGATCGATAGATTCTCCCTTTTCGAAATTACCTGTCGGACTTCTTTGTATCCCCCTGATCAATCTCCCCAGTTTTTTTATTATAATATTTTGCCCCAGTATCTCGTGTGTCAGACCATATTGATTCAAAAAATTGTCATCAAAAAAATGCCCGTAAGGGCCGTGTCCCACATCGTGGAGAAGTCCTCCCACCCTGAGAAGTTCTTCAACAAGGTTTATGGATGGAATATGAGGAAATATTTCCTTGAGACTCGGATATAGATATCTCCCGAATTCACCGGCCATGTGCATGGTTCCCAGTGAGTGAGGAAATCGTGTGTGTTCTGCGGCGGGATACACCCAGCGCGCGCTTTGAAGCTGATGTATTCGTCTTAGTCTCTGTACCCAGGACGAATCGATAAGATCTTTTTCTGTTTTCTCTTCCGGAAAATCGGAAGTTGAAACAGTAAACCAGATGTACTGGTAGATGGGATCGGCAATCAGTGCCTTTCCCTTATATGTCTTTGCAATTTTAGTATCACTGAATTTCATCGTTCGTGTGGTTGAAAAGCTATATTTGTTTATCAGTACAAAACTTTCCTGGAAATATCAATTGTTGATTTTGGATCGATGAGTGATCAACTGTCAGCGTTCATCCATCTAAAAAATTTTTCCCGGGTTCAGTATAAATTGTGGATCGAAAAGATGTTTGATCTCCCTTTGCAGGCGGATACTCTCCGGCGAAAGCTCTAATGGCAAAAAGTGCTTCTTGGCCGTTCCTATCCCATGCTCACCGGAGATAGTACCACCCATGGAAAGGACCAGTGTTAAAATCTTTTGAATCCCTTCATCGACCCTTTTCCTCGACTTCTTATCCTCCGCGGTGATGTTTAAATGTATATTCCCGTCTCCGGCATGACCGAAGGAATAAATCTTTATTTCATGCTCCCTTTCAAATTCAGGAAGGCAGGCTACAAAGTCTGCAATATGCTCTATCGGAACAACCACATCTTCAGGAATGTACAGAGGGGAATTGTGCTCAATTCGCAAAGCAATTTCTCTTCGTATTTCCCACATTTTGGCTCGCTTGCGTGAATCCGGAGCCAAAAGAACATTAGATGCCCCGCACTCAAGACAGATTTCTCCTATGGCCTCTATCTCTTTTTCAATCACCCCGGGAAGTCCATCCGTCTCAATCAGCAAAAAGGCCCCTGCATTTATTGCATCTTCAAAAGGAAGGAGATCTCCTACCAGTTTGAGACATTCCTGATCCAGAAATTCTATGGCACAGGGTAAATGACCTCGAGTTAAAACTGCCATAACCGAATCCATGGCTGAAGTAAGTTGCGGGAAGAAGGCAACCAGTGTTGTTAATGCCTTTGGGTGGGGTATAATCTTGAGAATTAGTTTTGTAATGACCCCCAGTGTCCCTTCCGAACCGATCAGCAAGTGGAGCAGGCTGTAACCGACCACACCCTTTCGGGTTTGTACACCCGCTTCGATTATTTCTCCGGAAGGTAAAACTGCTTCCAGGCCGAGCACGTAATCTCTGGTGGTTCCATATTTCACACAAGAGGGTCCACCTGCATTAGTCGCTGCATTTCCTCCAATAGAACAGGTATCCAGACTCGCGGGATCAGGAGGATAAAAAAGTCCTTCATTGAGGACAGCATTTTTCAGATCCAGATTAATGACACCCGGCTCAACGACAGCAATCAGATTTTTCCTCTCAACAGAGATAATACGGTTCATCCCGGCTAAAGACAATACCACCCCCCCGAACAGTGGAACTGCTCCTCCGGCTACTCCCGTACCGAGACCTCGAGGAGTTACGGGAAAACGATATTGATTGGCCAGACGTAACAGCGCCTGTACTTGATCTGAAGCAGTTGCTTCTATGACAAGATCGGGGACATGAACATATTCACCCGCATCTTTTCCGAATTCCATCAGCTTTTCCGGATCCTGGACAACAGCTTCCGCGCCGACGGCTTCCCGAATATGATTTAAAATTTCCTGAGTGATAGGTGAAAAGGTTGACATATTTTTAATCAAACACTGTAATGATCAAAGCCGGGAAGGCGGAGGCGATTCTCCAGGTTGTGGAGAAGCCGGCTTGCGGCAGACGTTAAGACAAGGTAAAAAATCCCCACAATAAAGAAGATTTCCGTATACTTGAAAGTTTCGGATGCAATAATTTTCCCTTGACCGGTCAGTTCGATACAGGTAATCATATAAGCCAGAGATGAATACTTGATAAGATAAATGATTTCATTTCCGCAACCGGGGAGGGCGCGGCGAAATGCCTGAGGAAGGATAACCGAAAATATCATTTGCACCTTTGTAAAACCGAGAGACTCGGCTGCCAGCAATTGACCTTTTTTAATAGAAAGGAACGCGCCCCGAATATATTCAGATTGATAAGCGCCGCTACAGAGGGAAAAGCCGATAACAGATGCTAAAAAGGGGTTCAGATATATTCCCAGATGAGGCAATCCGAAATACCAGATAAAGAGTTGGATGACAAGAGGAAATCCTCTGAATATGGCTACATAGGTATTAGCTATCATTGTGGCAAAAGGATTTCCAAAAACCCTCAAAACACCGACAATTATACCAATAAGGAAGCCAAACAGTGCAGACGGGATAATCAATTCAATACTAACAATCAATCCTTTGAACAGAAACGGTAATACTTCCTGTTGGATAAACAACAATTCTTCCATATTAACGAGTATCCCTGTAGAGTTCTATAATCGTGGAACAAAATTCTCTGGTTCTTTTATGTTCTGCCTGAGAAAATATCTTTTTCGGAGAGCCTGTCTCCAAAATAACTCCGTCTTCTAAAAAAACGACTTCATCTGCCATCTCACTTGCAAATCCAATTTGATGAGTGGACATAACCATGGTCATGCCATTGTCTCTCAAATCCTTAATAACGGCCAGAACTTCTGTGATAAGTTCAGGATCGAGGGCCGATGTCGGTTCGTCGAGTAACAGAACTTCGGGATCCATGGCCAGTGCCCGGGCAATGGAAACCCGCTGTTTTTGCCCTCCTGAAAGCTGAGCCGGATACTTATAAATATGTTCCATGAGACCTACTTTCCCTAATTCGGCTATAGCCCTGTAGCGCGCTTCTTCTTTGCCCATACCTTTAACTCGCACCAGGCCAATCTTGACATTTCCAAGAGCGGTCAGATGATCAAACAGGTTAAAATCCTGGAATATCATACCCACCTTCTGGCGGTATGCATAAAGGTCTTGTTTTCTGGTATGAATTATCTCTTGCCCATCCATCCAGACGCGACCCTTATCGGGCATAACCAGAAAATTGATACATTGGAGAAGTGTACTTTTTCCCCCTCCGGATGGACCAATAAGAACTTTTAATTCTCCCTCATTTACAGACAGAGAGGCACCTTTCAAAACCTCTTTCTGATTATAACTTTTTGTCATATTTTCAACTCTTAAAACAGGGCTTTTCTCTATCATAGTAATCAAATTCCTTATTCGGTATACCCCGGGATCCTTACTTTTTCTTCCAGTATTCTAAGAGCTTTGGTTCCCATGTATGTTAAAAGCAAAAAGATCAAGCCGGCTGTAAAGTACAGGGGGAGATGTTCGTATGTCCTCGAAGCAACAAAATGAGCACGCGCCATCATCTCCATAACACCCAGGGCATAAGCAACGGCCGAATCTTTTAAAATTATGGAATATTCATTGGACCAGCCTGGAATAGACAACCGTAATGCCTGCGGCAAAATGATAAATAAGATTGATTTCCAGTCACTCATGCCGAGGGATCTGGCTGCCTTGAGCTGTCCTTCAGGTAAGGATAAAATGGCTCCCCGAAATATTTGAGACTGATAGGCAGAACTGATGAGACCGAGAACGATAGTAGCCACGGAAAAAGCAGAAAGATTAATCCCAAGCAAAGAAAAAAGTCCAAAGTAAAAAAGGAACAGAAGGACGAGAAGGGGTACACCACGAAAAAACCATACGTAGATTCCAATCAGATATCGAATATAGGAGTTGCCGTAAACCTGACCAACAGCCAGGATAATGCCAATGGTAAAGCCCAATCCCAGGGCCCCGCAAACCAGTGCCATCGTCACGAGTGATCCCTCGAGCAGGTACGGCAAAGCCTCATAAATTGCAAATAAGCCAGAAGTCATTCTGATATTATTGTCCCTCTCGGGGACTGTGAGAAAAAATCCTCGCCTTCAGGCGAAGACATCAGTTTGTTAAATTCGGGTTTTGGATAACGAAAATCGAAAACCGAATAACATTTTACGAATTGCGCGCTTCGAATTTTATAATCTTTAGCCGGCTTTCAGCAGTAAACCAGAAGCTGGCGCCTTGCAGGCGGTGGAGCCTTCATTTCCCCTGTCATATCTGTATAAAACTTGGAAGGCATCAGGAATGTATCCTGATGCCTTCCAGTAATGGGAAAATAATTCAAATAGAATATCAGGGTTTATATTTCTTTACCAGTTCATCCCAGTATGGAGAAGCCATCAGACGGTGCAGCCCTTCATTCATAGTTTCGAGAAGTTCCTTGTCCTCCTTACGGACGGCATATGCAAAATCTTCGTTCGGCATACCAAAGGTTCCGACAATTTTGACGGGTTTTTTCCGCATTGCATCTTTGGCCGGTGCATCGTCCATGGCAGCGGCAACGATACGTCCATTTAGCACATCCTCAATGGCGAGGGGGGCTGAATCGTATTCGACGAGTTTGAAATTCTTTCCCTTTTTAATCAGGTTTTCTTTCATCCATTTGGCTTCCGTTGTTCCTCTCTGGACACCAATTTTATTTCCATTGGTCAAGAGCTCATCCACAGACTTATTGCAATCCTTGGGGGTCACAAGCACCTGTGCAATAACCCAGTAAGGAATGGTAAAATTCACCTGTTTCTCCCTTTTTTCCGTTACGCTCATTCCGGATGCAATCATGTCAATCTTCTTTGCCTTTAGACTTGGGATAATGGCATCCCAATCCATAGGCTTGTGTGTCACTTTAAAGCCCATTTGTTTGGCGATCCAATCTACAGATTTTACATCAAATCCATCAGGAACACCGTTTTTGTCTACATATGCAAATGGAGGGAAATTAGCATCGATGCCGTTGATATAAACTTTCTCCTTTGCGAGTGTATCCGTTACATTTGTTAAAAAAAACATTGTTAACAGTAAAGCCAAACACCATAGAATTTTCTTGCCCATTTACCTGTTCTCCTCTCTTATAATGATATTTTCATTTTTCAGACCCCTATCATGCTGTTAATGCAAATCAATCCATAGCGATCCAACATAGACAAAATCATGTTCTGTGTCAAGCTTGAAGCAATTATCATAGGAACTTAAACCAGAATCGGATATTCAAGCTCCTGATTTTTAATCCGCGTAAGAGCACTTTCCTTCTCCCAGATAAAGCCCGAGTAAGTATGGCTTCTGAGAAAGAAAAGCCATGGCGTCATTCTCCACTTCTTCTTCAGCAAAAGCTATACTATAGCGCCAGGTCTGATAGTCAAAGGTCAGGCTGCGAGCAAAATAGAGAGGTTTGAGTACGTTAATAATTTCACCCTTTATCTTTTCTGAAGCTCCATCGAAAAGAAAGAGGAGTCCGTAAACCATCTGAGACCAGAGCATGATGTCCACATCGTAATTATCCATGTTAAACATATTGTCAATTTTCTTGTAGGCATATGGGCTCAAATACTCGTTCACCAATTTGTGATATTTTTTATACTCGTTACGACAGTCCCGCTTTAGTTTCAGGATATCAATATCGAGTGACTGGGTTTCCATCAGTTTCTCCGAACCATAGCACTTTATTCTTCGGACGGCCGTTTGCCAAAAGATATTCGAGTTTTCCTTTAGCCTGGCATCCAGCCATTCACATCGATACTTAATTAAAGTCGAAAAGAGGGTGTATACAACCTCTTCAAACATCCTGCCGAGTTTAGGATTGCTGGCATTGTGGATCTTGGTTCCCAATCCCGCCTGACAGATTTTAAAGTTCCCGAACAGTGCATTCAGTGACATAAAAACATCAATGCCGTACTGTTTCACCATATCATCCCATGACTGTTCAATCCAGTATGAACATAACGCCGGAGAAAAGGCGAAATCTCCTCCGATGGGCTGGCGGATATTAAAGCCTGTGAGGGAAAAAACAAGGGGATAACAAAGATGATTCGTGATGGTTCCGTCAAATTGATGCCTCGAATACAGAGGAGTAACCAGATCATATCCTTCTTTGATAGGATAGCCGAGATATTTTATCCATTCCGGGGTGATGGACCGAATATCTGCATCGACAACAATAGTAACCCTGGCCCCTGCTTTCTTGCAAAAGTGAAAAAGATTCCAGAAATTATTTCCCTTACCCTTTACCCCTTCCGATGTGGAAATATATTTTTTCTTTATTTCAGAAGGAACCCTGGCAGCGAAAAAAGCCCCTTTCGTATCGTCAGGACTGTTGTTGTCACAGTTAACAATAATACATCTTAAATTCGGGAAATACTTTGCAAGACCCAGCCCAGCCATCGAGACTACATGACCGATGGTCTTCGACTCGTTATATGAGGGGATACCGACCACTACATCGTATTGATCTTCCATAGCTACTGTTTAATTTTCAATTATCTTTCTCGGATTTTCTTCCTGATCTATTATGTAAACTGGCAGCGTGGTAATAACTCAGCTTTTTATAACAAGAATTGGTCTTTTAACGCTTTTTACCAGTTTATATGATACAGACCCCAGTAACATTTTGTCGATATTGCCTTTCCCATGAGACCCAATAACAATCACCGAAGCATTTTCCTCGTCTGCCACCTTCAATATTTCGTTATAAGGTCCTCCTTTCTCGACTCTCAATTTGACTTCAAGACCAACTTCTTTCAGTTCGCTGATTGCATGACCCATTTCGCCTTTTGTTTTTTTCTCCAGATCTTTCATGATTCCCGGGAGATCTTTCTTGGCAAACCGGGCCAGATCATTGAGGCCTCTTCTGTCAATAACATGGAGAACAATTACCTCTTTTGCTCCTGCGCCTTTTAACTGCTTGATAAATTCCAGGGCCTTCATGGCCTCATTTGAAAAGTCCGTCGGATACAAAATTTTCTCAAACATTGTCATCCTCCCTTAAAATCAAGAATTGTTCATTTTTTGCTATCTTTTTATCCTCTGCCGACAGTTCCTCTTATTAAATTATTTGATCGAGACTTGAGTTTGTCTGTCCGTCGTGGTCAAGTATCACTCGGTACCTGCTTCTTTTTTGTCTCCAAATGGCCACTTGATACCCTTTGGAAGTTTTTCCGAAAGATTTTTGGGAAGTTTAAAAAAAGATCCTTTTTCTTTACTATCGGTACTTCCCTGATCTGAGCCTTCGGCTTTTTCCCCAGCCGGATGTCCACCATAGAGCTCTATGATACTTGCAATCTTTTGGTAACCGTCAGGGATTTTGAAAAGCCTGGCAGACTGGCGACCCGGTTTAATATTCCGCAATTCCGTGATATCTCCATCTTTGCTTTTTGTTCTAATAGGCATTTCCAGTTTATTTGAAACCCATATAGTGGAGTGGCTTTTTCTCTTGATGCCCATAAACAATACGGTGGTTTCAATACGCTTTTTAAGGCACTTGAAACCATTTACCGTCTCGGTACCCAAAATTTCCTCATGCTGACTAACGCTCTGATTCAAGGCCTTCTTCATTTCTTCTTCATTAATCGGCCTCTCGAAGTACTTCTTGTCTTTCGGGTTGAGCATCCAGTGAATATTGAGGTCTCTTCGGAAAATCATAATCATATTCCCCTCATCTTTCGGAGATTGCATATCCATCCGGATTTTGTCAGGAGTCATGTATAATTTGCCGACATTCAGCGCCTTACCACTCGGGTCGATGGATACCTGATCAGCGGAAAAGCTTTTTATTTTTGCGCAGTATCCGCATGCTGTCCAACTGAATAAAAGTATCAAAATTACAAAGCAGATAAACCACCACTTTTTTCTGAGAAAAATGTTTTTACGCATTTTTTGATCCCCCCGTATTTTCGTTTAATCAAAGAAAACCTGATATTCCTATCAGAATAAACATTACTGCTTATATCCATAAATTACAATAGGAGAAAAAGCAACTGAAAGACTTACATTTTCTGTTCCACCGCCTCATACAATCAGAATAATTCTTTAATATAAAAGAAAAGTATGACTCCGGAAAAGGCCAGTTTCAGTCCAATGCCCACCATGATTCCTACGAATACACCCCAGCCTGCTCGCAATGCCTCCTTTCCCCCCTTTCTTGCCAGGAGTTCCCCGGCTAATGCTCCCGCAAATGCACCGACGAATAATCCCAGGGGCGGGAAGAAGAAAAAACCTGTGAACATTCCGATAATCGATCCCCCTACGCCATATTTTGATGCCCCGTATTTTTTTGCCCCGCCGGCAGGAACTATATAGTCCAGAGCAGTAACTACTATCGTTAAGATTCCCATAATAATCAAGAATGTAACACTGAAAACTTCCCAGTCCATGGCACAGGAGAGAATGATTAAGGATAAAAAGCTGAGAGGAGGCCCCGGGATGACAGGGAAGACGCACCCTATGAGACCGACTAAGGCAACAATTAGTCCGAAGATTATCAATGTAACCGTCAAATTTGATCTCCTGTTGAATTAGTGAATAGCAAAATTGATTTTAACCCCATTTTCATAAAAAGCAACAGAATAAGGGCATTTTTAGCAGCTGTCCATACGTAACCTGTTGATATTATTGCATGCAGCTCTTTGAAAGCCGACTTCTCATCTATCGGTCATAATATGCTCTATCATAACTCAGACCTGTTATTCAAACACAAGGAAACCATTGAACGTTTCCTCCGTATGCGCAGCAGGGAGATCTTTTCCCTTGGTGAGACCATCATATTCTATGATCTGACCAATACCTGCTTCAGCGGAAGCGCTGCCCCTTCTTGTTACAAAACCGACGATCGTAATGGATGCCGGGATTGCCTCGGAA
>CAZKGS010000022.1:13996-16656 GCA_964552105.1 uncultured Syntrophaceae bacterium | reverse complement strand
TTAGAATGAGTGTTCTTTCCCGGGAAATGTTCCCGCTCTTACTTCATCAAGATATTGCTTGATGGCCTCTTTCATGTTGGCGTTCAGATTGGCATATTTTTTGACGAATTTGGGTGTGAATTTTTCAAACATTCCAAGCATGTCGTTCACTACCAGTACCTGTCCATCACAATCAACGCCCCCGCCTATTCCGATAGTAGGTATTTTAAGAGATTTGCTGATCTCTCCGGCCAGAGTTGCAGGAACAGCTTCCAGGACAAGGGAAAAAGCCCCCGCCTCTTCAAGAATCCTGGCATCTTCCATGATTCTTTTCGCTGCAGTGTCATCCTTTCCCTGTACCTTGTATCCTCCGAGTTGATGGACTGACTGGGGTGTAAGACCAAGATGGCCCATGACAGGAATTCCTGCCGCTACTATTCTTCTTGTGGTTTCGGCTACATCTCTGCCTCCCTCCAGCTTTATGCCGTGTGCTCCGGCTTCTTTCATGAAACGTCCTGCATTGCGCACGGCTTCTTCAACGGAGGCCTGGTATGACATAAAGGGCATATCCCCTATTACCATGGCGCGTTCTACGGCACGGGAAACGGCTTTTGTGTGGTGAAGCATATCTTCCATTGTTACGGGTAATGTACTGTCATAACCGAGGACAACCATGCCAAGAGAGTCTCCGATTAAGATCATATCAACGCCTGCTTCATCCATAACGGCGGCAGTTGAATAATCGTACGCCGTCAACATGGTTATTTTTTCACCTTTTTCTTTCATCGTATGGATTACCGACGTAGTTACCTTGTTCATCTTACCTGCTTTACTCATCTTTTAATCCTCCTGCTAACAATAATTTGATTTCTCTTGCCCTCTCATCGGACAATGATTCTTTTTTGTGACCTATATCTACAGTAAAAACACCCAGCTCCCTGTACAGATTTAAAAATTCAGGGAGTTTAGTTTGAAATGCCTGAAGATGTTTTTCGACAGTTCCTATATCACCCCTGGAGATAGGACCGGTCAATGATTGAACCGTTCCCTGGTTTTCTATATTTTTTATTGTTCCCCTGACAAGTGGCCAGAAGGCTTTCATGGCTTCATCGCGCGTCAAGCCTAAAGACTGATAGACTTCTACGACCATGTTCATCAGGGTAACAAGATAGTTTGAAGCCATGCAGGCAGCAGCATGATACAGGGGTTTATCCTCATCTGAAACAAAAAAGGGAACGCCGCCGAGATCTTTGACGATTTGAACGGACCATTCTTTTATTTCTTCCCGGGCCGTGATGCCAAAAGTGGTGCCCGGTATATTTTCAATAGCGCCTGTCACATCGGCAAAGGACTGAATGGGGTGTATGCTCGCTACATATGCTCCCGATTTCTGGGCGGATTCAAGCAGATCGAGCCCCCCCGCACCGCTCATATGAATGACTTTCTTGCCGGGGCTGACAGCGCCGTCTTTCGTTATTTTTTCGCAAACCGATGCGATAGCATCGTCGCTGGTGGAAATAATAATACACTCAGCCATGGTTGCGGCTTTAGAAAAACTGCGAAAGGGTTTAGCTCGAGTGTATTCAACACCTCTCTTTATCGACTCGTCGGAACGGCTTGCTATGGCGACAATCTCATAGCCGGATGATAGAAGGAGAAATCCGACTGCCGTACCTACCTTTCCAGTGCCAAGAATAGCGATCGTATCTTTCTTGTTTTTCATTACGCGTACAGCCTCGTTTTTGTTAGATAAAACCAGAAAGACCCTTCCGACTGATGTCGGAAGGGTCTTTATCTTTAGATACACGTCTTCATATCTTTGAAAAACAACTAACCGTTCCGTCTCAGTCCATTCAGTGTGGATCCAAGCGGCTTTTTACTCGTAGCATACGATAAAATGAGTTGTCAATATAAATAAAAGGAAGGGAATCTTCAATTTTATTTCTTGTAAATAGTGTATTACTTTTATATTTAAAAAGAATAACGGCTGAAATAACGGTGAAATAAAATGACAAAGATTGATTTCATGGTTTTTGATTTTGACGGTACCCTTGTAAGTTCCGGGGATGATCTTGCCGCAGCAGTGAATCACATGCTGGAAATACTTGGGAATTCCGCTTTACCGAAAGAAAGAATCATGGGGTTTGTCGGAGACGGCGTAAGAAAGCTCATTGAAAGATCACTTGGCGATGCATTTCCCGACAGGTTTGATGAAGCGCTGAATATTTTCATGTCCTATTACGACGAACACCTGCTGGATACGACAGAGCTTTATCCCGGTGTGCTGGAAGTTCTCAATTACTTCAGAAACAAGAGGAAAGCTATAGTTACAAATAAACTTTATAATTATACTTTAAAAATTGCTGAGGGGTTGAATATTAAAGAATATTTTGATGACATCCTCGGTATAGATAGCAGTTCATATAAGAAACCCGATGCCCGGATAATTCACCCCCTGATTGAAAAGTATAGAGTGGAGGGCAGTCGCACAGTTGTTATAGGAGACGGAAATAATGATATTATCCTTGCTAAAAATGCAGGGGTTTTAAGTTGCGCATTACTGAATGGTCTGGGCAACAGGGATAAACTTCTTCAATTAAAGCCCGATTATTTCTGTGAAAATATAATGGAGTTGAAAAACCTGTTTATATGAGTTGTGATGTGAGAGGTACAAGGTACAA
>CAZKGS010000022.1:0-13896 GCA_964552105.1 uncultured Syntrophaceae bacterium | reverse complement strand
CCGATTCGGTAGCTCTTTTACATGTTATGGACAGGATTGCCGAAGATTTAAACCTGACCCTTATTATTATATACTTAAACCACGGTTTGAGAGGTGAAGAGTCGAACAGAGAGGATGAGTTTGTACGAAGACTCGGTGACTCGATGAAAATTCTTGTTGAATCCAGAAAAATTTCTATTCCTTCTATCAGAGAAAGGGAAAAAGGATCTTTGGAGGATGTCTGCAGGAAGGAACGTTATAAATTCTTTGAAGAAGTGGCGAAAGATTATAACCTGAACAAAATCGCTCTCGGACATAACCTGAATGACCAGGCGGAAACAGTCGTTATGAAATTTCTGCGGGGGAGCGGGCTGGAAGGACTTAGGGGGATATTGCCTGTCAGGGATGGAATTTATGTAAGACCCCTGTTAGAGGTATCAAGAGAAGAAATACTTTTTTTTCTGAGGGGGGAAGGGGCTGAATATATTACCGATAGTTCCAACATGGATAACAGGTATCTGAGGAATAGAATCAGAAATGAATTAATTCCTGAGTTGAAGGAGCGCTATAACCCGAGACTGGTAGAAAATGTTAGCCGTATGTCGAATATTTTCAGGCTGGAGAATGATTTTATCGAAAAATGTGTTGATGAGATTCTGTCAGATTGGAGTATCAATTCTTACGAGGAAGAGGTAAAGATTGACATTCCGAATTTAAAATCGTTGCATTCGGCTTTACAATTCAGGGTTATAAAGACAATCCTTGATGATATTTCATCTTCAAAAAAGGGAATCGGTTACGTCCATGTGAAATCTGTCATCGATCTGATAAAAGGTGGCCGGCCAAATGGACTGCTGGATCTTCCCGCTGGTGTTACTATAAGGCGGGAATATGATAATCTTATAATTTTAAAGGATGAAGGATTTGATACGAAGGTGCCTTCGCCTTTAACCATGAAAAATGACAAGAACAAAGGCCGTAAGGATGACAAACGGAAAGTGAATGATTATTATTACCATATAGAGGTTCCCGGTAGCGTGAACATCGAAGAAACAGGAATGAAAATAGCTTTTGATCTAATGGATACCGCTTCACTTGATTACAGCTCGGGGAGTACAGTATTTATAGATTACAGCGTTATATTGTTTCCTCTTGTCATAAGAAATATAAGGCCCGGTGACAGGATTCAGCCGTTTGGACTGAAGGGTACAAAAAAAGTAAAATCACTTTTTATTGATGAAAAAATTCCCGGGAAGGAAAGAAGGAGAATACCTCTTCTGGTTGATCAGGAATCGGTGTTATGGATACCGGGACTGAGGTTAAGCGATAGAGCAAGAGTTACCAACAGAACAGAGAAGATACTGAGAGCAGAAATTATTTGATTATATATAATGATTGTTATATGGGACTCTCAGATATGGGCCAAAAAAACTAATAATAAAAACTAATAGCTATCCTAATTAGCTGTTTTTAAAGGAGTACGGAAAGTGAACCCAATTCATAAGAATATAGCCCTCTGGCTTGCCATAACTTTAGTAATTATTCTCCTCTTTCATATGTTCAATCAGCCCCAAAGGGGACTGCAGGAGATTATATTCAGCGATCTGATGGAGTATGTTGACAAGGGTCAGGTCGAAGAGGTTACAATACAGGGTGAAAATGTTAAAGGCAAGATGGTTGATGGAAGATCTTTTAAGACATATGCACCAAAAGACTCCGGCCTTGTTTCTCTTTTGAAGGAAAAAGGGGTAAGGATTGCTGCCAAGCCTGAAGAAGGATCCGCCTGGTATATGACCATTCTGATATCATGGCTTCCGATTATTCTGCTTGTAGGAGTTTGGATTTTTTTCATGAGGCAAATGCAGTCCGGTGGCGGAAAGGCCATGTCGTTTGGAAAGAGCAAGGCGCGTCTCATGACCGAAAAGTCGGGAAATGTAACCTTTGACGATGTTGCAGGTATAGATGAGGCGAAGGCAGAACTTGAGGAAGTCGTTGATTTTTTGAAAGAGCCTAAGAAATTTACCAGATTAGGGGCGAGAATTCCGAAGGGTGTTCTTCTTGTGGGTCAGCCGGGGACAGGAAAAACACTCCTTGCCAGGGCTATTGCCGGTGAGGCGGGAGTTCCCTTTTTGAGTATAAGCGGTTCCGATTTTGTCGAAATGTTTGTGGGAGTGGGTGCATCCCGCGTAAGAGATCTCTTTAATCAGGGAAAGAAGCATGCACCCTGCATTATATTTATCGATGAATTAGACGCCGTTGGAAGACACAGAGGGGCCGGATTAGGCGGTGGACATGACGAGAGAGAGCAGACATTGAATCAGCTTCTCGTCGAAATGGACGGATTTGAGTCCAATGAA
This sequence comes from uncultured Syntrophaceae bacterium, assembly GCA_964552105.1. Classification (GTDB taxonomy): domain Bacteria; phylum Desulfobacterota; class Syntrophia; order Syntrophales; family UBA6807; genus CAZGAK01. The sequence goes on along the minus strand of CAZKGS010000022.1, from coordinate 11,560 downwards.
GGGGTTATCCTCATGTCCGCGACGAACCGTCCTGATGTACTTGATCCGGCTTTGTTGAGACCTGGCAGATTTGACAGACAGGTAGTGGTTCCTCTCCCTGATATTAAGGGAAGAGAAAAGATCTTTCATGTGCATGTCAAAAAAGCACCTTTAGATGCCGATGTTGATCTGGCGGTGCTTGCCAGGGGAACGCCTGGCTTTTCAGGTGCAGATATAGAAAATCTGGTTAATGAGGCGGCTCTTCGTGCAGCAGGATTAAATAAAACAAATGTTTTTATGGTTGATTTTGAATATGCCAAAGATAAGGTATTGATGGGTACGGAAAGAAAGAGCATGGTCATCAGCGATGAGGAGAAGAGAAATACGGCCTATCATGAAGCAGGCCATGCCCTGATTGCCAAATTAATACCCGGATCTGATCCGATACACAAGGTTACCATTATCCCGAGAGGCCGGGCTCTCGGTCTGACACAGCAGCTCCCTGTTGATGAAAAACACACATATTCCAAGCAGTTTCTCCTGAATAATGTCGTCATTCTTCTTGGGGGAAGGGCGGCTGAAGAGTTGGTTATGAATGACTATTCAACTGGAGCCGGTAATGATATTGAACGTGCTACGGCACTTGCCAGAAAGATGGTATGTGAGTGGGGCATGAGTGATGAGATGGGGCCGCTTAGTTACGGGAAAAAAGAGGAACAGATATTTTTAGGTAGGGAATTTGCCACCCATAAGGATTACAGCGAAGGGACTGCAGAAAAAATTGACAAGGAAGTATCCGGAATTGTTCTAGAAGGTTATGAAAAAGCGAAGAATCTTTTGTCTGATAATATAGATGTCCTTCATAAACTTGCCAAGGAGCTCCTGGAGAAAGAAGTATTAAATGCCGATGAAATAAACGCGATTATGGGAATTAAAGGGGACGTTATGTAAAGGTCTCACGTCAAGGGACAGGAAAATTAAATTGTAGGGGCCGATGCCCTCATCGGCCCATTATTTGCTTTGGAAGATAGTGAGCGTTTGCGGAATGTTAATGGTTGTCTATACTTTTGCTGATTAATAAAAATGAGATGCTTGCATATTACATCCCAGCCTGAAGCAGTAGAGGAATTAAAAAAAGTCGGAGTCGATCCATATGGTATAGATGCCATGGCTCCCAAGATGAATAATGTTAATGTATTACTTGAGGGAGTCAAGCCTAAGGTAGCAAATATCATAAAGCAAGAGATGCTTTCCATTGGTGGTGATGTTGCCGTAGCAAGAGGTACTATAGATTGTAGTGTAGATCAAACAGACGCGATTATTATCGGTACTTACAAGCAAGTGAAAAAGTTTGCCGATAAAATTTCCATTCAACCATTTGGTTTGAAGAGAATATCTGAAGATATTAAAAAGCTACTTGCCAATATTACGAGAAACAGTTTTATCCTGAAAACTCCAAGCAGAAAAATAGAACTCGGGAATCGGACGCTAATCATGGGAATAATAAATGTTACGCCGGATTCCTTCTCGGATGGCGGCATGTTCAGTTGTGTCGAAGATGCCGTTGAATATGGCGATAAATTGGAGGAAGAAGGGGCCGATATCCTGGATATTGGTGGTGAGTCATCGAGACCCGGTTCAGATTCCGTGTCGACAGAGGAAGAATTGAAAAGGGTTATTCCTCTGATAAAGAAATTAAAGAAACACAGTCATATTCCAATATCAATAGATACAAGTAAATCTGAAGTTGCTCGCGTAGCTCTGGAGGAGGGTGCGGAAATAGTCAATGATATAAGCGCGATGCGATTTGATGAAAGAATGCCGGGGATCGTGGCCCGTTATGGAGCACCTGTTATCCTGATGCATATGAGGGGTATACCGAAAACCATGCAGGTGGGCGATATCTCATATAGATCATTAATGAGTGATATTATTCAATTTTTGCGAGAGAGAATGGAAAAGGCGCAATCATCAGGAATAGATGTGGATAATATTATCGTTGATCCTGGCATAGGTTTCGGGAAAACGACAAATGACAATATAAAGTTGCTAAAACATCTGCAGGAATTCAAGACACTCGGAAGGCCGATTCTCGTCGGAGCATCTCGCAAAAGATTCATAGGAGAGATTACTGGTGGAAACTCCTCTGGCCGCATTGAAGGTACCGCAGCGACCGTAGCAGCAGCAATCATGAACGGGGCTCATATTCTCAGGGTCCACGATGTTAAGTTTATGAAAAAGGTGTCAAGTATGGCTGATACCATTGCAAGGGGGTAAGATGATTTTCGGCATTGGAATAGACCTTGTTGAGGTGGCCAGAATTGATGGGATCCTTAAAAAATGGGATGAGAAGTTTACGAAAAGAATATTCTCCGGGGATGAAATAATTTATTGCGAAAAAAAGGCTTTTCCTTCAATACATTACGCTGCAAGATTTGCTGCAAAGGAGGCTTTTCTGAAGTGCCTGGGTTCGGGAATCTGGAGCGGCTTGACATTAAAAGATGTAGAAGTTTTCAACAATCGTGCCGGAAAACCTGAATTAAAACTTCATAAAGAGTTAAAGAACAAGATTAACGGTATGGGTATAACTGGCGTGTATATAAGTATTTCCCATACGGATAATTATGCCACCGCTGTTGTCGTTCTTGAGGGGCCGGATACTTGATGCTGGATAGTGGATAATGTAGATTCGATGATAGATGAAGACAAATCAACTTTGACCTTGATCTCAACAGGGACAGAGGATACGTTAAAAATTGGAAAGATTATAGGGGAAACTCTCCGGAAGGGAAGTATAGTCGCCCTTATAGGTGAGTTGGGTTCAGGCAAAACATGCATTACCCAGGGTATTGCCAGGGGAATCGGCGTACCTGAAAACTATTACATAACAAGCCCGACATTTACCCTGATCAATGAATATCCTGGAAGAATTGCCCTGTATCATTTAGATATTTACAGATTATCGGGATCTCAGGATTTAGATGATCTGGGTTATGAAGAATATTTTTATGGTGATGGAGTCATCGTTATTGAGTGGGCCGAGAAAATTAAAGATATCCTTCCCCCCGATTGTTTATTTGTTTATTTAAAACATGTAGATGAAGAAAGACGTGAGATCGAAATTTCCGGAAATATAAGTAGAACATCAATAATATTTAGAGCGTTGGAAAAAGGAGGGTTCCAGTAGATGGCTTTAATCGTTCAAAAGTATGGTGGCACTTCCGTTTCTGATATTGAAAAAATGCAGAATGTAGCCAAAAGAATTATCAAAGCCAGGGAAGAAGGAAATAGTATTGTCGTTGTTCTTTCTGCTATGGAGGGCGAAACAGACAGACTTGCTCAGTTGGCCTATAGCGCTTCCGACCACCCCGCTGAAAGAGAATACGATGTACTTGTCTCCACGGGTGAGCAGGTTACCATTTCCCTTCTCGCAATAATTCTTAATAAAATGGGCTGCAAGGCTAAATCATTCCTGGGTAGTCAGGTCAAGATATTGACAGATAAAGATCACACCCAGGCAAGAATTCTTAGTGTAGATACAGAAAGAATCAACAGTGAACTAAAAAAGGGTAATATTGTCGTATTGGCCGGTTTCCAGGGTGTTGATCAGAACAATAACATTACCACATTGGGAAGGGGAGGATCAGATACGAGCGCTGTTGCCGTTGCTGCTGCCCTTAACGCAGACTATTGTGAGATATTTACCGATGTGGATGGTGTTTATACAACAGATCCAAACATTTATGCCAGGGCAAGGAAGTTAGCAAAGATAACCTACGAGGAAATGTTAGAGTTAGCCAGTTCCGGCGCAAAGGTTCTTCAGCAACGTTCCGTGGAAATAGCAAAGAGATATGGGGTACCTGTATATGTCAGATCATCATTTAATAATGAACGGGGAACCTTAGTAACAAAGGAGGATAAAGAAATGGAAAAAGAGGTTGTTTCCGGTGTAACATATGATAGAGATCAGGCAAAGATAACGGTTGTTAACGTTCCGGATAAGCCGGGGATTGCTGCTCGTTTATTTACACCCATTTCGGACCAGAATATTGTTGTTGATATGATCATTCAAAATGCAAGTGTCGAGGGTTTTACCGATTTAACATTTACCGTTCCGAAAAAAGATATGGAGGAAGTTCAAGCTATATTGAAGAAGGTTGCAAAGGAAATCGGAGCCAACAGAATAGAATACGATGAAAATATTTCGAAGGTGTCCATGGTTGGTGTAGGCATGAAGAGTCATGCCGGAGTTGCTTCCAGGATGTTTGCAGCTCTTGCAAGTGAAGGAATAAATATTCTTATGATCAGCACGTCGGAAATAAAAATATCGTGTGTAGTAGAAAGTAAATATACAGAACTTGCAGTCAGGGTCCTTCATGATGTTTTCCATCTGGATAGTGAAAACCAATGAGCAGGAGCCAGATTAGAGGAGCAATAATCGTTCTTTTAATAGCAGTGTTTATGTATATCGTTAAGGCAGGTTTTCATTGTTGGCATAATGAGGCTCCTTCCATTCTCTATTCAGGTAACAGCGGGGATTCCCTTGTTGTGAAACTTGAGGGAAGCGGTACAAACAACGGAATATATTTTTTATCTCAAGAGGTAACTGTTCATGATCTTTTGACCATTGCAGGAGTTGAAGATTTAAGAGATTTTGATGAAAAGGATCTTGCTGTTATAGTAGGAAACGGTAGAAAGGTTATTATAAATTCAAAAGACAGATTCCGCCCATATATAAAATTGGGGGAAATAGATGGGGCTGCAAGATTTGTCCTTAATATGCCAATGAATATTAATAGAGCAACTGTCGGGGATCTTGAGCTTATTCCCGGGATAGGAAAGAGGACAGCTCAAGCGATAATCGAACACAGAGAAAAAACCGGCAAATTTACCACTATAGATGATTTGAACATGGTTAATTCCTTAGGGGTGAAAAAGTTCGGGGAAGTAAAAAAATACTTCTATATAGGTGGCTTATAGAGATATTATACTCACGAAAAAAGCTTTTGAAAAGGCACCTTTTTATTGATAGGTTTGGTGAAATCTGTTATTATATAACAAAATGAAGCGGATTTGATGTTTTCTTGTAATATATGTATATTACAGGTCTCAGCTTATAATTCTTGACACATAAACGTTATGTGTGTTAGATCGGGCGAACTCAAATTCAAATTATATCGAAGAAAAGTCGGGGCGTGGCGCAGTCTGGAAGCGTATCTGAATGGGGTTCAGAGGGTCGGAGGTTCAAATCCTCTCGCCCCGACCACTAATAGGAAACCGCTTTTACTGCGGTTTTTTTTAGTTTTGCTGGGGATTCATATCTCGTTATTCGCAGTTGACAATTGTCAATGTAGTTAATAATATAACTTGTGATGTTGCGAGAGTGGCGGAACTGGAAGACGCACTGGACTTAGGATCCAGCCCGCATATTGCGGATAGGGGTTCGACTCCCCTCTCTCGCACCACGAAATATCTTACAGTCAGGATTGGAAATTACGAAAAAGGAGCTAAATTGTGGGTGAAGTAGCTGCTGAGGTTAAAATTGAAGAAATAAATTCTGTAAAGAAGAAACTATCGCTTGAAATTCCCTGGTCTGAGGTAAAGAGAGAACTGGATGATGCGTACGGTGTGATCGGCAAAAAGGCCAAGGTTAAAGGGTTTAGACCCGGTAAAACGCCGAGAAAAATTCTGGAGATGCATTATAAGAGTCAGGCAGAAGAGGAAGCAATATCGAATCTGGTAAGTAAGTCTTATTCAAAAGCCCTGGAAACGAATGAAATTATGGCCGTAAGCCAGCCGGTTATTGACCAGAAGGGAATTGAAACGGATAAGGATTTTATCTACTCAGCGACTGTTGAAATTCAACCGGTCTTTGAACCTGAGGATTATACAGGCATAGAAGTAGAAAAAGAGGAGCTTGAGATTACGGACAGCGATGTAGAGGCAAGGCTTGAGCAACTTCGACAAATGTACAGTACCATTGAGAGTATTGAAGAAGATAGAAAAGTTATTGAGGGTGATTTTGTATCTATAGATTTTGAAGGAAAAGTAGAGGATGAGGTTCGCAAGGAATTATCTTCGGAAAATTATCTGCTTGAAATTGGTTCCAGGAAGTTCGTTCCCGGTTTTGAGGAACAGTTAATCGGAGCCCAGAAAGGTGAGTTGCGGGAGGTTCAGGTGACATTCCCCGATGAATACCAGAACAAAAATTTTGCCGGGAAAGAAAGCCTTTTTTCGGTGACTGTAAAAGATATCAGGGAAAAGAAAATTCCTGATCTGGATGAAAACTTTATAAAAAATTTCGAAACATATGAGACATTGGAGGATCTGAAAAAGGATATCAGAAAATCACTTATAGAAGAAAATGAATCAAGGATCAAATCTGATTTAAGAAATAATATAATTATCAAGTTACTGGATAATAATGAATTTGAGGTTCCCTCCACCTTCGTAAACAGGCAAATCTATTATATGATTATGGATGCCCAGCAACGGATGATCCGCAACGGAATGCCCCCGGAAAAGGCCACAGAAATCAGTGTAAACTTACATGATAGATTTGAAGGTGATGCAACCAGGATGGTAAAGACATCCCTTCTCCTTGATAAAATTTCCGAAAAAGAATCAATTACTGTTGATGAAAAAGAGGTTGAGGAAAGATTAAAGGAACTTGCCCATAATTATGCCCAGGACTATGAATCCTTAAGGACGAATTACGAAAAAAATAATCTTATTGACCGGCTTAAAGATGAAATCCTCGAGCAAAAAACACTGAATTTTCTTGAGGAAAAAGCCGATATAAAAGTTATGAAAAAGAAAAGTGAAGAAGAAAAGGGAGAAGAATAAATGGCTCTCATTCCCATGGTAATTGAACAGGATGGAAGGGGTGAAAGGGCTTTTGATATTTATTCAAGGCTTTTGAAGGATAGAATCATATTCCTTGGGACAGCAATCGACGATGAGATTTCCAATCTCATTATAGCTCAGCTACTATATCTGGAATCTGAAGATCCCGATAAAGAAATCTTTTTCTACCTCAATACACCGGGTGGTATTGTTAGTAGCGGATTGGCTATTTATGATACCATGCGTTATATTAAGCCACCTGTCTGTACAGTCTGCATGGGACAAGCGGCAAGTATGGGCGCAATAATCCTTGCTGCCGGTGAGAAGGGGCGGAGGTATGCGTTGCCTCATTCGAGAATTCTTATTCATCAACCTCTTGGCGGTTTTCAGGGGCAGGCCTCCGATATCGGTATCCAGGCGAAAGAGATATTGAGATTGAAGCAGGAATTAAATAATATACTGACAAATCTGACGAGTCAGCCGTTTGAGAAAATTGAAAATGATACAGACAGGGATTTTTTCATGACAAGTGAAGAGGCTCAAGAATATGGAATCGTTGACGAGGTTATGGTAACAAGGGTATTGGATCGTCAATAGAAAGGAGCATCCTGATGAGTAAAAAGCGTAAAGACACTGATGGCAGTCGGGCAACTCGTAACTGCTCTTTTTGCGGGAAGGCCCAGTATGAAGTGAAAAAACTTGTAGCCGGTCCTGCGGCATATATATGTGATGAATGTATAGAGCTTTGCAAATGTATCATTGAAGAAGAATGTGAAATAGAAAGTATAGAGGAATCAAAAAGAGTCATTCCGGAACCCAGGGAAATCAATAAATTTTTGGATCAATATGTTGTAGGACAAGATCGGACCAAGAAGGTTCTTTCGGTAGCAGTTTATAACCACTACAAGAGGTTGTCTTCTAAAAGTGAAATTGATCGTGATGATATCGAACTTCAGAAAAGCAACATTTTGCTTATAGGGCCAACAGGTTCAGGAAAGACTCTTCTGGCCAAAACGCTGGCTAAAATGCTGAATGTACCATTCACCATCGCCGATGCCACCACATTAACAGAGGCAGGATATGTGGGCGAGGACGTTGAAAACATCATCCTCAGCCTGCTGCAAAATGCTGATTATGATGTGCAGAGAGCATCGCGTGGCATTGTATATATTGATGAAATTGATAAAATTTCGAAAAAATCCGGGAATCCTTCAATTACCAGAGACGTGTCAGGTGAAGGTGTTCAGCAGGCTTTATTGAAGATTATAGAAGGAACGTTAGCCAATGTTCCTCCCAAGGGGGGAAGAAAGCATCCTCAGCAGGAATTTATTCAGGTAGATACGACGAATATATTGTTTATTTGCGGTGGTGCCTTCAATGCACTGGGAAATATTATCGAGAAGAGAATTGGAGTAAGCACAATAGGCTTTGGAGCGGACATTAAGAGCAGGAAAGAAAAGAAAATAGGTGAAATATTATCGGAGGTTCAGCCTGAAGATCTTTTAAAATATGGTTTGATACCGGAATTTGTAGGTCGGTTGCCTGTCATTGCAACTTTACATGACCTGAGCGAAGAAGATCTCATAGAAATATTGGTAGAACCGAAAAATTCACATGTAAAACAATACAAAAAGATGCTTGAACTTGAAAATGTAAAACTTTCATTTACTGATAGTGCCCTGAGGGCAATATCAAGGCTGGCCATGGAAAGAAAAACCGGGGCCAGAGGACTCAGGGCGATTCTGGAAAATATTATGCTTGATATCATGTATGATATTCCATCGAGGAATGATGTAAAAGAGTGTCTCATTAGTGAAGAGGTTGTTTTAAATAACGAGAAGTCGATCTTGCTTTTCGAAACAAAAAAGAAAGCCGTATAAATAACCGGTAAAAAGCAATACCACGGAAAGAATTATGTTTAACTTTGGCAAAAATAAAGACAAACCAGAAGAACAAGAACAAGAAAAAGAATTGATAATTCCATTATTACCATTAAGGGATGTCGTAGTATTTCCTCACATGATCGTTCCACTCTTTGTAGGCAGGGAAAAATCAATTAATGCCCTGGAATCTGCCATGAAAGAGGAGAAGAGCATATTTCTGGTTGCTCAAAGGGTTGCCCACAAAGACGAACCCCACGAAGATGATATTTATCGGTTTGGCACAATAGGCACAATTATTCAGCTATTGAGGCTTCCAGACGGAACAGTAAAGGTTTTAGTTGAAGGGAAAAAGAGAGGACTTATTGAAGAATATATTCCCAATCACGATTTCTTTCTCGTCAGGGTTAAAGAAAAGGAAGAAATACCTGATGTGGTAGTGGTAAAGTCTATTAAAACGGAAGCCCTCATGAGGAATATAACGGAAGCATTTGAACACTATTCGAAGCTGAGCAGGAAAGTACCTAATGAAATTTTAACGTCTTTTGCATCCATAGAAGATCCTGCGAAACTGGCTGATGTTGCAGTGTCTAACCTTACGATAAAGATAGATGAAAAACAGGATATACTCGAGACAACAGATGTTGATGAGAGACTCGAGAAGATATATAGTCTCATTCTTGCCGAGACCGAGGTTCTTGAGGTTGAGGGACGGATAAAGAGACGTGTAAAAAAACAGATGGAAAAAACTCAGAAGGAGTACTACCTGAATGAACAGATGAGAGCTATCCAGAAAGAAATGGGAGAAGAGGATGGCGCGAAGAATGAGATAAAGGAAATCGAGAAAAGGTTAAAGGAAAAGAAACTTTCTGAAGAGGCCAATAACAAGGTAAAAAAGGAAGCAAAGAAACTGAAGATGATGGCGCCCATGTCTGCGGAGGCGACAGTTGTAAGGAATTATATAGACTGGATACTGGACATGCCATGGTATGAGAAAACGAAAAATACAAATACATTAAACGGTTCAGAGGAAATCCTGGAAGAAGATCATTACGGATTGAAAAAAGTTAAAGAACGGATTCTGGAATACCTGGCGGTCCAGAGTTTGTTGGGGAAAAATAAAGGTTCAATACTCTGCCTGGTAGGTCCTCCTGGTGTTGGAAAGACCTCAGTAGCCAAATCTATTGCCAGAGCAACAAACAGAAAATTCGTCAGATTATCTCTCGGTGGCCTGAGAGATGAGGCTGAAATAAGGGGGCATAGAAGGACTTATATAGGAGCTTTGCCCGGTAGAATTATTCAATTGCTGAAAAAGGCAGGTTCTAATAATCCGGTGTTCTGCCTTGATGAAATAGACAAGCTGACTTCGGATTTCAGGGGGGATCCCGCATCCGCTTTACTGGAAGTTCTCGATCCCGAACAGAATTTTGCTTTTAATGATAATTACCTTGAAGTGGATTATGATCTTTCCGATATCATGTTTATAACAACGGCCAATGTAACGCAAACGATCCCTGCACCTCTTCAGGACAGGATGGAAGTCATTCGCATTGCAGGGTATACTGAACCGGAGAAGTTGAATATCGGCAGAAAATACCTTGTCACAAAACAAATGGAAGCGAATGGTCTTACGGAGGAAAACATAACATTCACAGAAGGAGCTTTATTAACAATTATCGGAAGATATACCAGGGAGGCCGGCGTAAGAAACCTGGAAAGAGAAATAGCATCAATCTGCAGAAAAGTGACGCGAAAGATTGTGGCAGATGGTTATGATAAACAGGTTAAGGTAACGTCAAAAACGGTCGAGAAGTATCTTGGTATTCCAAGGTTCAGACACGGGGAAACAGAAGGTGAGGATCGAGTTGGACTGGCGATCGGCCTTGCATGGACAGAAGTAGGGGGCGAACTCCTTGATATAGAAGCAACTGTTGTTAAGGGAACAGGTAAACCTATCCTTACAACAGGAAAATTGGGAGATGTCATGCAGGAATCTGCCCAGGCCGCGTGGACCTTTGTCAGATCGAGAGCAGATGATTTTGGGTTACCGGAGAATTTCTATAAGGAAGTGGATATTCATATTCATGTTCCGGAGGGTGCCATTCCGAAGGACGGTCCATCAGCCGGCATTGCCATGGTAACGTCGATTGCCTCAGCTCTTTTAAAGAAAAAGGTGAGAAGTGATCTCGCAATGACCGGTGAGATTACACTGAGGGGCAGAGTATTACCAATTGGTGGATTGAAGGAAAAACTCCTGGCTGCACATCGTGGTAATATAAAAACCGTCATCATCCCGAAGGAAAATAAAAAGGATCTCGCTGATGATATTCCGCGCAATGTATTAAAAGATCTTGAAATAGTTTTTGTTGATAATGCGGATGAAGTTTTGGACAAGGCTCTGATCACGGAAGATAAAGTTCGGGGGAATACGGATTTGGTGCAAAGTGCAGAGGCGCAGATGAGTACCTGCTGAATTTTTCAAATATGACTTGACAACATTGCCTGATATAGTTAAAGATATTTTCATCTGAGAGATATCTTTCGGGCGGATAGCTCAGATGGGAGAGCGCCACGTTTACACCGTGGATGTCACAGGTTCAAGCCCTGTTCCGCCTACCATGAAATGAAAAGAAAATCTTTGCGTTTAACCCGTATGCAAGGATTTTCTTCTATTTTAAGGGGTCGTAGTTAAGCTGGTTATAACGCCGGCCTGTCACGCCGGAGGCCGAGGGTTCGAGTCCCTTCGACCCCGCCAGAATAAAAGGGATTGGCTGATTTCAGCTAATCCCTTTTTTAATTCTTTCTAATTTCTTGCCTTTTTCCTCCTCATGTTATAAATACTCGCGAAACAAAAG
>CAZKGS010000021.1:11763-17185 GCA_964552105.1 uncultured Syntrophaceae bacterium | reverse complement strand
GCAGTATTCATAGCATCATTTATGGCAGTTTGAGCGGCACTCATATCGGCCTCACTTGGCATGGAATCCGGGTCGTCAAACACCTCGTCAAAGTCCTGAAAACAATCGAGCATCGCAGTGGTCAGGGTCGCGGTGGCAGTCGTAAATCTTGCCTTCTGTGAATCCGTGGCATTCAGTGTGGTAAGGCCCGCACTGTACTTTTCCAGCATTGCCTTGGCCTTGCCCTTCATAACTCCCTGGCGCATGCCGTCCTCCATGCTGAGGGCGATTTTATCGAGAATGGGAAAGTTTGCGGCATAATCATTAATATCGGTGACAGTCAGGCCAAGATATGTATTGAGCCACGCATTGGCCGTAACAAGATCGTCCCCGCCGTTTCCTATCAGGGTTGCGATATAATCCGCCATATAATCTGTAACGCATATCATTACTGCTCCCATCTCAGGAAAGGCGTTGAGAAAATCTTCCGGATCTATGCCCGCGGCATTCGCGGCCTCTATCAGAATATCTATGACCTTTCCCGCCGCCTCGCCCCTTTTCCTGGCTTCCTCCGCACTGGGTTCTATCTCACTGTCTGGGTTATCGAAGTAGTTATCCACCGATTCCTTCATCAACGCGTTAATCAGATAAAACCTTTCCTGTATCTCACTGTAAAAGCTGCTCAGATAAGCTTCATACCCTTTAGTTATCAGGCATGGCACAAGGCCGCGACCTGTTAGATCTACCGCCCCTGTATCCATGCAGGGCGGAGTATCACGTGCAGCAAATTCTATAAGCCAATCGTCCGCTCCCAGGACGCATTGTTTCATCCCCAGAGCGAGATATTTTGTCTCGTATTCATTCAATGCTCCGGAGCGGCAGGTCAGCGATATAATCGCTGCCATCAATGCGTTATCGCTTCCGCTCGCCTCGAATGCGGATAACACGGCATTAGCCTGAACGGTAGATGTCTCGGAGACACCCAGATTGACAGAACCGCCGGCCGCAGGGGCCGCAACTATCGCTTTTCTTGTAACAGTTCCGTCCGTCGCGGTTACAACGAGGAAATTGTACGAGGCGGATGTCGGAATACCGCTTGAAAGTGTAAACGCCAACTTGCCATCCGCATCTACCACAGCTGTTGTACTTATACCGAGATCTGTCGTCACGGTTCCGTTACTGTTCACCGCCTCGATGGAAACGGTACAGGTAGCACCGGGAGTTAGTGCGGCTCCCTGTGCTATTACCGGCATAGAAAGGATTGTGACCAGCATGGCAAATATGATCATTATGCCAAATTTTTTATATTTCATGATAAATACCTCCTTATCTAAACACTATTTCCCCGATCCGGAGACTGTTCCACTGGTTGTGCTGCTGGAACTGCCGCTATCGCTACCACCACCGGTGGCCATGATACTGCAGAGCCCAAAGAGCACCACAAGAATGAGGATGAAGGATTTGATCGCGTATATCCATGATCGCTTGCTGTCACCCTCTTCAACGTCATTGATACTTTTTTTATTGGTGCATATATCAAACATATTTCTTACCTCCTTCTACTAAACCATCTGGCCGTATCGGCCGTTTTTTGAATGCTTTGTAAGAATGTTAACTTGATTAAAAACCCACCATATCCTTTAATTTAATTAACTTGAGAGGTTAATGAACCCCTACTTGATATTCCCTGTTTTCCTTTTTACGCGCAAAAACAGAACCAAGAATCTCGGTAAAATTTTTGCCGAAGTAATTATACGAACCGAAAAAGATCAAGCCGATACCCCGCATAACCATCTCAAGCTCCGGCTTCATCTCTTCAAAAAGATAAACAATCTTTGCCTGGGGAAATAATCTTCTCAGACTATCAACATAATCTCTATCGATTGCATCATTTACAGAATCGGTAATCACGACTAATTCGAAATGATCACCTATACATGACTCGACACCGCCATTCAATTTCGAAGCAAGGATAACTTCCTGGAAATGTTTCGCCAGAGTGCGTTTCAACTCATGAACTTTTTTATTTCTTTTCCCAACGAGAAGTACCTTGACTGATTCCAATTCCTGCATAAATTCTTCCCTTCCAACAGTGAAAGCAGCGATTTTTACCGGCTCTGCCATAACCATTCATGAACAGAATCGCTGCAATTCGCTTTATGAACCAGGCAATTACTATTGAATATTTACAGATTACACATCAATAATTGTGCCAGAAGGCCATACTTGCTGTAACCTGCTGATATCACAGAGAGATTATTGAGTTTGCAGAGATTTTGATTCAAGAGGTTGCTATCAAATTGATAGAAACTGCGAACATTGCATCTATCATTATGATAGAACTGGATGGGGGAAGGTATGTTAACAATCAGAAATTGTTTCTTAATTATCGATGCGATACTTACTGATTTTCCTGTAGAGGGTGGCTTCGCCAATCCCGAGGATCTGGGCCGCCTTCCTGCGGTTGTTTCCACTTTTAGCAAGGGCATTTTTAATAGCCGTCCTTTCGTACACTTCCATGCTATCATCAGAAACACGTACAACATCCTGAGTAACTTCTTCCGGCGGCGTATAGATATTAAGAGGAAGGTCTTCAGGAACAATAACGTCATATTTCCCGAGGGCAACGGCCCTTCGTATCACATTTTCAAGCTCACGAATATTTCCCGGCCATTCATAGTTTTCAAGGTAAAAAAGGGCCTCCCCGGAAATATCTTTCACCGGAGATAACCCGGTGGAAAAGCGCTCTAAAAAAAATCGTGCCAGCAAAGGAATATCTTCCCTCCGTTCTCTCAGTGGTGGCACATTTATGGTGACAACGTTCAATCTAAAGAAAAGGTCTTCACGAAAATTTCCTCTGGCAACTTCATCTGCCAGATTTCTATTTGAAGCAGCCAAAACCCTTGCATCAACATGATATGTTTTGCTTTCACCAACAGGCCGAACCTCCCTTTCCTGTATCGTCCTCAACAATTTCACCTGAATAGAGGAAGAGAGTTCACTGACCTCGTCGAGAAACAAAGTCCCTCTATCGGCCGAACGAATCAACCCTAATGTGGAAGCATGGGCATCTGTAAATGCTCCCTTAACATGACCGAAGAGTTCACTCTCCATTACAGTTTCACTGATGGCTGCACAATCAACCGGCACGAAGTTATTTTCGGATTGAGGGCTGTGATAATGAATGGCACGTGCTACCAATTCTTTTCCCGTTCCCGTCTCTCCCTGAATTAGAACGGTAGCATCTATCGGGCTTACCTTGAGAATCATCTCTTTTAATTTTAAAATAGCTGCAGAGTTGCCCACCAGGCGATCAAAGCCAAATTGAAAATCCATTCTGGATCTCAGCTTCCTGTTTTCCTCTTTCAATTTCCATATTTGATGGAGCTGTGCCACCCTGGAACGCAACGCGGCAGGCGAAAAGGGCTTTTCCAAAAAATCGACAGCCCCCAGCTTTATAGCATCGATAGCTTTTTCAATACTCCCTTGGCCGGTCAGCATCATTACCATAATCTCCGGGTAACGGTTTCTTACTTCTTTCAAGAGGGTAATGCCGTCCATCCCGGGCATCATCAGATCTATAAGCGCAACATCTATTTTTTCTGCTGAAAGACACGCAAGAGCATCCTGCCCGTTGAGCGCTGTATGGATATGATAACCCTCATCGAAAAAGGTGTCCTCAAGCAAAGTGATTGTTAAAGGATCATCATCAACAAATAGTAAAGAAAATTTGTGTCGGTTCTCCTTCATAATTTGTGTCCTCTTTCAAGAGTCCCATCATTAAACAAAAATCTGATAATCCAACGGTATAGCAGAAGCTTTGTAAATACGTATCGCGCATCGAATGTACTTATATCATGAATTTTCATGATTGACATGTTGTTTCCTTTTTTTTATAAAGGTGTTATAGAATACCAAAAATCGCGGGGAGTCTGTTTTCTTTCAGGTTGTCGCGTGAAAAGTTTCGGGAACAAATCACCAGGGAGGAATTATGATGTTGAAAAAGAGGATGATTGTTTTTCTTACTGCTTCCATATTTATCGCTCTTTTAGTCGTTCAGACAGCCGGGTCAGTTTTTGCCGGAGAGAAACTAAAAAATAATGTTCTTGCCAGAATAGGGGATAAAGTTATTACAGAGGAATATCTCGAAGCTAAGCTTGAGACTCTTCCCCCCGATTATCAAAGAAACCTTGATTATGAAACGCTGAGAAAGAAAGTCCTTGAAAGGCTTGTCCAGATGCATCTGTTTGCCATGGAAGCCAGGGCTGAAAAAATGGATCAGGACGAAACCGTAAAGGTCTGGATTGACGATGCCGTCAGCGGAATCCTTGCCCGGGAATACATCGTAAAAAAGTTCGCAAAAGAAGCAAAAGTTTCCGACCGGGAAATCGAGAAATATTACAATGAACACAAGTCCGAATTTTTGAAACCTGCCACGGTGAAAGCCCGTCACATATTGATAATGGTCGCCCCCGATGGAAAGCCCGAGGACATCACTGCGGCTCTTGACAAGGCCAAAAAAATCAAGAAAAAACTGGATGGTGGTGCCGATTTTGCCAAATTGGCGGCTGAGTACTCCGATGATCCCGGAAGTAAGAACAAGGGTGGCAACCTCGGTTTTTTTGAGAAAAAATGGATGGTTCCTGCATTTTCCGATACCGCCTTCGCCCTGAAAAAGGGGGAAATCAGTGAACCGGTAAAAACCCAGTTTGGCTACCACATCATAAAGTTGGAAGACAGGAAGGATGCCAGGCAGCAGGATCTGAAATCAGCAAAATCAATCATCCAACCTAAATTGATCAACATGAAGGTGAATAAAGCTATCAATAAGGATTTTGAAAGACTTAAGAAAAAGTACAAGGTTGAAATCTGCAAACAGAAAGCCGGAACGAAAAAACCCAGAAAAAAACCAAGAGGCGGGTGAGGACGGTAATCCGACAAAACCTTCGTGCAAGGTTATAAAGACATATTAAACAGAAAAGGGGATGTCGCTTCATGTAACATCCCCTTTTCTGTCACTTCTTTAACAACAGGCTTTCTTGCCTTAAAGCTTAAAGCTTCCACAAATCAATGATTGAAAAACGGACTGTATCATGCTAAAAATATATGATATCAGAAAGTTATCCCTGCAAGTGATAGAAGGATGGAAAGGTTTGAAAGTTAAGGCAAATAGTTCATCCGGCTTTACCCTCCTCGAGGTCATGCTGGCCATGGCCATCCTTGCAATAGCGCTTGTTGCTGTTTTTCAGTCGCAATCACAGAGCATCTCCATGGCAGGTCAGGCAAGGTTCGCGACAACGGCCTCTCTTCTGGCCCAGAGCAAGATGGCTGAAGTAGAAAAGATGGACCCGGGAGAGATCAATGCCGACAGCGGGGACTTTGGAGACGATTTCCCTGATTACTCATGGAAGGTTGACGTAACGGAAACACAAGTAGAAAACGT
>CAZKGS010000021.1:0-11663 GCA_964552105.1 uncultured Syntrophaceae bacterium | reverse complement strand
GTTAGTGAAGCGTAACCCATTAACAGACATATATGAGGCCGATGGGAGCATCGGCCCCTACATCAAACAGGGAATCAGAAGGATGCCATTCATCCCGGTGCACAGCATGGAGTATTCTGGTGTGAGTTTATAAAATGATGAAAATATCAGAGAAAAATGGCTTTACACTGATTGAGATACTTATCGCCATATTAATACTGGGCACAGTTCTGACTACGGTATATGCCGCCTATACGGGAACCCTCAGAATTGTTAAAGATACCGGATATGAAGACGATATCTACAGTATGGCCAGGGTAACAATGAAAAGAATGACAGAGGATCTGGAATCTATCTGCAAGTATGATGGATCTTTTAAATTCATATCTCAAAAAAGGGATATTAATAACAACGAATTCACAGAAATCTCGTTTCTCTCATCTGCTCACTTGAACTTTACTGATGGAAACTCCTCAGGTCTCGCTTTTATCAGCTACTTTGTGGAGGAGGACAGCGAAAAAGAGGGTTATGTCCTCATAAGGAGGGATGTGCTGCACAAAGGTGAAGAAGATGAGGAGGTCGAAAGAGGCGGGGGATTTATCCTGTGTGACAAACTGCAATCTTTAAAATATACATTTTCTGATAACAAGGGAGAAGAACATGAAACCTGGGATTCAGAAGCACAGAAAGACAAGGCGCCTGCTCTGATTTCTATTCATTTAGATTTTACAAACCCCGATGATAAAGAAAATCCGTACAGGTTCAAGACAAATGTCTTTATACCAATGGCTAAAAAATAGGGGCCAGGAATCAGTGATTAAATTATTGCATTAGATCTCCAGTGACGTCAAACGTCCAATTTTCAGGCGAACGATATGAAATCAGAGAATAAACACTTAACCAGATCTGTACTTACAAATAATAATGGTATAGCGCTGATAATTGTGCTCCTGATGATCAGTGTCATTATTGCAATTACTCTCCAGTTCAATATTGCCTCAAGATCTGAAATATACGAGGCGGCAAACTTAAAAGACGGCATCAAACTCCTCTACATAGCAAAGTCCGGATTTTACATGGGGGAAGCCCTTTTACTCGAAGATGATAATGGATTCGATTCGCTTAATGAGGACTGGGCAAAGCTGGCACAAATTTCTGCCGGATCAGGAGTTCTTTTTGATGAAGGATATTTTAAACTGAATATTGAGGATGAATCTGGTAAGATTCAGATCAACAAACTCGTGAAGGATAATAAATATAATCACAATATTGAAGATTTGCTGATACGATTTTTAAAACTGCAGGAATTTAACCTTGACGAACAGGAAGTCGATGATATTGTGGATGCAATCAAGGACTGGATTGATGGGGATGATGAAGTTACCGGATTTGGCGCGGAAGATGCTTATTACAAAGGGCTGGAAAAACCGTATCCCTGCAAGAACGGCCCGCTGGACTCCATAGAGGAACTGTTAATGATAAAGGGAATTACCAGAGACATATACTACGGAACAGATGAAAGCCCCGGCGTTGCAAACTACATGGCAATTTATGGTGATGGAAAAATAAATATCAACACCGCGCCGACACTTGTATTGAGGGCCCTCACGAGTGAGATGACAGAAGAAATGGCCTCAAATATGAATGATTTCAGAAGAAACGAAGAGAATGACCTCTCTAAACCTTCCTGGTATAAAAATGTGACGGGAATGGCCAATATAACAATTGATACTGAATTGATATCCACGGAGAGCAAAGTATTCAAAATCATATCTTTCGGTTACCTGGATAATATGAGCAAAAAGGTAACCGGTGTAATCGAAAGACAAACAAAAAACAAAACAGATAAAACTCTGTCCTGGAAGGTGGACTGATGCCCGAGAGAATTCTTGGCCTTGACATCGGTAAAGAAACTTTAAAAGCTGTCCTGGTTAACACCGGTCTCAAGGGATATGAAGTTCTGGGGATGAGGCTCATCAGTATTCGCGAGTTTGGTGGTACTGAAAACGCCCTCAAGGCATTGCTTGAAGATGATATCTACAAGAATAATATCTGTGTCACGTCTCTTCCGGTTAAAAATTTTTCATTTCGTAACATTAAACTTCCTTTCAAAGACAAAAAAAAGATAAGCCAGACTATCTCCTATGAACTGGAACCACTTCTTCCGTATCCTGTTGATGATGTTCTGATCGATTATGTAATTTCCAGTCAATTGGATCAATCGGACGTAATTGCGGCAGCTATACCAGAATCCGATGTCGGAAATCTGTTTCAAATCCTTAATGAATATCAGATAGAAGCAACGGTCATCGATATTGATTCCGTATCCGTTGCATTGAAACTCTTGAACAGTGGCATTGCCACAGGCTGCGGCCTGCTTTTAGATGTGGGCACAAGGGACACATCGAGTGTAATTTTCAATGAGGGAAAGATCTGCCATCTGAGACACTACAACTTCGGAGGAGAAGAAACTACCAAAGCAATAGCAAATAACCTCGGGATCCGGTTTGCTGAAGCCGAGAAGAAAAAAATAACGTACAAGACCGATGAAAGCAACGAGGAAGTCCTTAAAATCTATAAAAAATTCCTTGGCGAAATAAAAAACACGCTGCAATTTCTCGGTTTGAAAGGTGAACTCGAATCAGAGGTTTCAAAAATTTTCCTTACCGGTGGTGGCGCAATTGATCCGTTATTAAAACAGGAAATAGAAAATTTCTTTTCTGTTCCTGTTGAAATGGTTGATATCTCGGAAACAGACGATATCCGTTTTGAAGGGGAAACCGGGGAAGACTGGTACCCCATGATGATGAACAATGCTCTCGCCCTTGCTACGCGAGAGACAAAAAAAGCCGGTGGTTTTAATTATGCCGTTGGAGAATTCGGGCCAAAGAAGAAATATGAAAAATTCAAAAAGGACTTCACATGGATAGGGGCAGCGATTCTGGCCATCTTGCTCTTATTCGGAATCAATTTTTATACTGACTATCACTATGACCGGGGTCATTTAAAGCAATTGAAACATGAAATCAATGATGTTTTTAAAAAAACCTTCCCGGCAATAACAAGAATAGTCAATCCGGTCCAGCAGATGAAGGTTAAGATAGCAGAGGCGAAGAAATCCTCCATAGCGCCAAACAGAATCGGCTCCGGTTCAACGGTACTGGATATTTTGAAAGATATGGCCCGCCTTGTTCCCGGATCTACTGACTTCCTTGTGAAGAATTTTACCTTTGACGGTAATGCTATAGAAATCAAAGGTGAAACCGACAATTTCAACACCGTCGATAGCATAAAAAGCTATCTTGGTAAATCAGTCTACTTTAAAAACGTCAAGATAAGTTCAGCCAGCCTCATCAAAAAGGGAAGCAGGGTTGGTTTCAATTTAAAGATGGAGCTTAAATAGTGATTAGTAGTTAGTGGGAAGGGTTATTATGAGTCCCTGGACAAAATTTAAGATCAAGTTAACGAAACGTGAAAAATATTACGTATTCGCGGGGGTTTCTTTTATATTAATATTTCTTGTCATCCAGTTTGCCCTGTTCCCTTTCTTTGAGGCTAAGGCAAAGATCAAGCGTTCCGTTCAAACAAACGAGAAAGCCCTAAAGGAGATTATTTTACTCAGTTCTGAATACAGGGCTTTAAGAAAGGATTCGAAATATATTCAGCGGGCCCTTGCCCTGAGGAAAAAAGATTTTGCATTATTTTCCTTTCTGGAAAAACAGGCAGGCCGGGCCAGCGTAAAATCAAACATAAAACATATGAAGCCTTCCACTTCAACAACTAACGGCTCTTACAAAGAATCATCCGTAGAAATGAAACTCGAAGACATAACATTAAAACAGCTTGTCAATTATCTGTATTTTGTAGAATCACCGGAATATCTGGTCAGGATCAAAAGGCTCTCAATAAAACAGAGCACGGGTAACCCGGAATTCCTGACCGCTTTGGTTCATGTAATAACATATAAGTGACTACTCAGGCATGAGTAGTCACAAGGCACAAAGAATAAAAAAATGAAAAAATGGATCGGCTACATATTATACGGCATTCTTATAACAACAGTTTTTCTTTACTATCTCTTCCCTTCTGAAACGGTAAAGAATTATATAGTCTCAACCGTAACTGACAATAACCCCGGTATTAATCTGTCGATCGGTACCACAAAGATCGGTTTTCCACCGGCAATAAGCTGTGAAAATCTTGCGGTAAGTTTTAAAGATAAAAAGAACTCAGCGCTCAAGGCAGACGTTGTAAAAGTGCGGCCGGCCCTCATGAATCTTTTAGCGGGCAGGCTTTCTCTATTGTTATACGCCAATGTATATGAGGGAAATGTTGATGCAAGTGTAAGTTTTGAAAATCGCATGTCAACTGAAGGGCCGATGGAGGTTATCATTGGTCTGGACAATATCAATATCGGTAAATGTTCTTATCTTCGAGACGCATCAGATCGACAGATAGATGGCAAACTCAAGGGATTTCTAAGATTAAACGGCGAACATAATAAAATCATGAATAGTACCGGCAACGCCGAGTTCATCCTTGTTGACCTTAGTATCCGGCTTCTGAAAAACATGTTCGGTTTTGATACATTGACCTTTGACAGAATAGAAATAAGCATGAGCTTGAAGAACAGAATTTTGAAAATGAATGAAATAAATTTTGCCGGGAAACAAGTGAATGGTACCCTTAAGGGGAACATATTTCTTCAACGTAATGTCACTCAAAGCAGGCTTGCCTTAAGGGGTGATATAGAGATACCGGCTTTAAACAGAAAATTTTCAACCTTTTTAACCGGAACACTGGCAAATCCGATCCCGAGGTTTATGTAAGATCATGATGGCCCGATACCGCATATTTTTCATCCTCCTGGCAATTACTGTTTTGTCATATTTATCCGTGGATATCTTTTACAAAGTAGTGAATGCAAAGCTTACAGAGGTTAAAACGAAAGAAGTGTCGAAGGCAGAAAGCACTGACAGAAAGGTTTTTAAGAAACCGCCCCTGGATTCCTACCGGGTCATATCAGAAAGGAATTTGTTTGGTTCAACCGACAAGGAAAGTTCGGAAATAAAATTTGATGTCGACGAGCTTGAACCCACAAAACTTAAACTGGTTCTCCTCGGAACAGTGTGCAGCAACAGTAATTTCGGTTTTGCCGTTATCGAGGATACGGACAAAAGAAAACAGGATCTTTTCAGGACAGGAGATACCGTTGCCTCTGCCGAGGTTATTAAAATCCTTAAGGGCAAAGTCATACTGAGGGTTGATGGCAGGGATGAAATATTATCGATAAAGGAAAGTGGTGCCGGAGAAGGGGTTTACAAAAAGCCGGTTCCAAGCCCGAAAGGCAAAATAACGGTAAGTAAAACTGACATTGATGATGCATTTAAAAACATGAGCCAGATGCTGACGCAAGTCCGCATAAGGCCTTACTTTTCCGCAGGAAAGCCGGATGGGTTTATGGTAAGCAGAATAAAACAGGCAAGTATTTTTCAAAAGATGGGGCTGAAAAACGGAGACGTGATCCAGGGAGTCAATGACAGCCCGATAGGAAGCGCAGATGACATGCTTGGACTTTACAAGGGATTGCAATCCGGTTCTGAAGTAACTCTCAATATAAAAAGGAGAGGGAAGCAGGAAACCCTGAAATATACTTTCAAATAGTATCTTAATGGCATTAACTTGAAACTATAATTGTAGGGTCCGTTCCCCGAACGGACTCCCGCTGGCATTGATCGGACGTTAAGCGGCCTGTTTGGGAAACAGGCCCTACATTATAATAGTCGCAAATGCTTTAAGTTAATGAAATTGGCCTTGAACCTTGAACCTTTAACCTTTAACCTTTAACCTTTTACCTGTTACCTTATGTACACATCATTCTTTGATCTAAATGAAAATCCGTTCAATTTAACTCCAAACCCCAGGTATCTTTTTTTGAGTCCTCAGCACAGGGAAGCACTCAATCATCTTATTTACGGAATCAACGAAAGGAAAGGGTTTATTGTGATTACGGGAGGCATAGGAACCGGCAAGACGACTATCTGCAGGGCCCTTCTTTCCGCTCTGGACCAGTCGATTGACACTGCCCTCATCTTCAACTCCTTTATTTCGGACAATGAACTTTTACAGACAATCAATCAGGAATTTGGTATCTCACTATTCTTAGGCAGAGAAACGAAAAAGCGTTACATTGATGCGTTGAATGAGTTTCTCCTGAAGAATTTCGCCTCCGGCAGAAATGCAGTCATACTGATCGACGAAGCCCAGAATCTTTCACTGAGTGTCCTCGAACAGATCCGAATGCTTTCCAACCTTGAAACCGAAAGGGAGAAACTGCTCCAGATTGTACTCTTTGCCCAACCGGAACTGCAGGATCTTCTGAGCACTCCATCCCTGAGACAGCTTAATGAGAGAATTACAGTCAGGTATGAAATAGAACCCCTCAACCAGGAACAGGTACAGGATTATATAGAATATAGATTGGAAGTCGCCCGGGGAAGCAATGGGAACATAAGTTTTTCGCAGGGCTCTTACAAAACTGTTTTTGAATATTCAAAGGGAATCCCCCGGCGGATCAATGCCATCTGCGACAGGGCGCTTCTTATAGCATATACCAGGGACACTTACAGTATTGATAAAAAGGTGGTCAGGCAAGCCGTTGATGACATTGGCAGAAATTATTTATCGAAAGATGGTCACTCAGGAAGAGAAAAAAATAAGTTCTTGATATTTATTGTGATATTTCTTATATTATTCGTTTCTGGATTAATGATCACGATTAACTGGGATGATATTTTAAAATTCTTTTCAAATTATATCAGTGACATATAATGAGCCATATCAATGACGCCCTGAAAAAAGCGCAAGAAGAAAAGGATAGCCTTTATCAACGCTATAAAAAGCTGATATCTTCCCGGCATCAGCAGAAAAATACCAGGAAGGCAAAGAGAAAAGTCCCCAGGGTGATGGTTTCAATTTTGCTTGCCCTGATACTTGTTTCCTTTGTCTTGTACTATGTTTTCTCGGATACTCATCTTAACAAATCAACATCACCTGGAAGCACAAAGATAAAGAAAGTTCTCACACCTCTTAAAAAAACGACAGACAGACCAAAGATCCCTGTTGCAAAATCCCGCGATGTTCGAAAAGCAGCGGTACCCGCCGAGAAAACAACAAAGGACTCCAGAACACTCTTAAAAAAAGAGAAAGCAACAACGCTCCCCGTGAAAATGGCAGGAAATTCGAAGAAGCCGGCAAAAACCTATGATGTGAAACTCCTGTATCAACAGGCTTTAAACTATCAGCAGAAAAATGATCTGACAAGGGCAGAGAATATATACAGAAAAATCCTGGGCACTGATCCGAAGCACGTTTCTGCCCTGAATAATCTCGGCGTGATTTATATGATCCGGAAACAGAATGGAAAAGCAATACAAACTTTTACAAAGGCGATCAATCTGAAGGGTGATTATGTCGATCCATATTACAATCTGGCCTGTCTCTATTCTCGATCAGGAGATACTTCCAGGAGCCTTAATTATCTGAAAAAAGCGATAAAAATAAAAAATGATGTGAAAAACTGGGCAATTAATGATACAGACTTAAGATACTTACATACATTGGATGAGTTTAGAACAATCGTTGGACAACCACCTAAAGTTTCAGAAGAAAAAAACGATATCTATATAGTCAAAAAAGGTGAGTGGATTTTTGATATAATTCGAAGAAAATATGGAGCTTCAGATGAAGAAATCTCCGGATTATTGGAATTGATAAAAAGTCTCAATCCCGAAATAGAAGATACGAACATCATCCATTCCGGACAGAAACTGGTACTACCTAAGGCGGCAAAGCCGCAAGGGCTGAGTAACGAGGACTGAGCAATGAGGACTAAAGGCTAAAGGTTTTTCCTTGCACCTTGTACCTTGCACCTTGCACCACGCACGCAGGATTTGCTACATGAAAACATTACCAAAGAAAAATCTGTTACTGCTGATCGTTATATTGTGCATTATACCCTTTCTGTTGCCCGGAAGTATAATGGGGGCTCGAGTAACAGGTCAGGATAAACTCGTCACAACCTCCGATAAAAAAACAACGAAATCCCCAAAAGCAGTCTCAAAAACCAGACAAGTCAAGAAAATCACAAGAAAAGAAACACCGGTAAAAGCCGGGCGATCTTCAGATGAACCTAAACATATTACCATCGACTTTAATGATGTTGATATACGTGTATTTATTAAATTTATCAGTGAGTTGACTGGCAAGAATTTCGTCATAAACAAAGGTGTAAGGGGAAAAGTTACCATTGTTTCTCCAAAGAAAATTTCGGTCAGTGAGGCATACAAAGTTTTTGAGTCTGTCCTCGAGGTGCACGGTTTTACCGCCATTCCCGCCGGAGACATTATCAAAATTGTGCCTTCCAGAGAGGCAAAAGAGAAAAATATTGAAACCCGTTTGAGAAGAAAAGCCATAAGCCCTGAAGACAAGGTCATAACCCAAATTATATCTCTCAATTATGCCAGCCCTGATGAGATGAAAAAAGTTCTTACACCCCTCGTATCAAAAGCAAGTGTGATCCTGTCCTACCCCCCCACGGGTATGCTGGTTATAACGGATCTACTTTCAAATATCAAAAGACTCCTCAGGATTATCAGCGCACTGGATATCGAAGGTATTGAAGAGCAAATTTCCGTTATCACACTTGCACACGCATCTTCGCAAGAAATTGCCAAGTCACTGAGTCTCATCTTTCAAAAAACGGGCAAATCACGAAAAGGCACTCTTGCTTCACCCATACAAATCGTGCCGGATGAACGTACCAATACAATCATTACACTGGCAAGTGAAAATGACACATTCCGCATCAGGCAGCTAATAAAACTTCTGGACAAGGAAATCCCCAAAGGTGAAGCAAGGGTACGCGTCTATCACCTTCAAAATGCCGACGCCGAAGAACTGACAAAGGTTCTGATGAATCTTCCTTCTAAAGGTGCAAAAACAGCCGTTAAGGGAAAAAGCCCCCTTCTTTCAAGAGATACTCAGATCATACCGGACAAGGCCACAAACACCCTGATAATCACAGCGGACAGGGATGATTACAGGGTCCTCCAAGATGTAATCAAAGAGCTTGATATTCCACGTCCTATGGTCTATATCGAAGCGCTCATCATGGAGGTTAATGTCGACAAAACGTTTAAGCTCGGTGCCGAATGGGAGGGAGGTGAATACATAAGTACTGGTGACGGCCGAACCAAAGTTTACGGCGGGGGATTCAGAAGTGGCGGTATAATGCCATCACCAAGTGAAACCGGGATTATCGGTTTCCCGGAAGGATTTTCTGTCGGTATACTGGGCGAAGCAATCCAGATCGGAGACTTTAGTTTTCCCAATCTCGGCGCGATCTTCCAAGCGTATCAGAAAGACAAGGATGTACACATCCTCTCAACACCTCAGCTACTCACCTTGGACAACGAAGAGGCGGAAATCTATGTCGGGAAAAATGTCCCTTATCAAACCAGGTCAGAAACTTCATCCGCTGATTTAGACTACAGCACTTATGAGTACAAAGATGTCGGCGTATCCTTAAAAATCACCCCCCAGATCAGCCAGGAACGATTTGTAAGACTCAACATATTTCAGGAAGTCACCAAATTGGTAGATTCAGCAACTTCAGGCGATCGGCCTACAACACTGAAACGAACAACCAGGACAACGGTATCAATTAAAGACAGAAACACCATTGTCATCGGCGGCCTCGTCGGCGATGATATCACGAATACAGTGTACAAAGTTCCCTGCCTCGGGGACATACCTCTCCTTGGCTGGCTCTTTAAATATAAAAGTGAGAACAGTGAAAAAACAAATCTTTTCATATTTATTACGCCTCACATCATTGAATCCCCGGTTGAAGCCAAGGCACTTTACGAAAAGAAACAAAAACATATAAATACAGTTGAAGACGGAACCATCAAAACATACAGAAATAAACGAGACAAAAAATAGAAAATCATGGCTCAAAACTTTCAACTTGAAACGCTTGGCCTCTCCAAAGAAATAATCGAGGATGCCAGGAATATACATGCTGCAAAAGGTGATGGCATCGTAGATATATTGATCCAGCAAAAGGCCATTGCCGAGACAGATCTCCTTCAGGCAATGAGCTCTCAATTCGGGGTTCCTTTTGTGGCTGATCTTTCCATGGAAGATCTTAATATCGATTTCACGAAACAGATCCCGATCCAGTACCTGAAAAAACACAAAATGGTGCCTCTTGAAACCCCGGATGATACTCTCATAGCGGTGAATGATCCCTCCGATTTTCAGGCTCTCGATGATCTTCGCCACATCCTGGGCCGGGAGGATGTTCAAGTAATCCTTTCTACACGTGCAGCTATCCTCTCTGCCATAAACATGGCATATGATCTGGGTCAGGATTCCTCCGAGGAGTTCATCCAGGACATGAATGGCGAATCTCCGGACAGCATTATTTCCGAAATCGAGGAAACAGCCGACCTGCTCGACGACACAAGCGATGCACCGGTTATAAAGCTGGTCAACCTCCTGCTATCAAGAGCTGTCAAGGCTCGGGCCAGTGACATTCATATAGAACCATTCCAGCAATCTCTTGTTATCAGGTATCGAATTGACGGCATATTATATAATATCATGAACCTGCCTAAAGGAATTCAATCTTCTCTGGCCTCCAGAATAAAAATTATGGCGAAACTTGATATCGCCGAAAAGAGACTTCCACAGGATGGAAGAATCGATGTCAAAATAGGAGATAAAGCCATAGATATCCGCGTATCTATGATTCCCATAGCCTTCGGTGAAAGAATTGTCCTGAGACTTCTTGATAAAACAGGATCTATCTTCAAGTTGACCGACCTTGGAATTGACTTAGAAAGACTTACAGTCCTTCATAATCTTATACACTCTCCATACGGAATTATTCTGGTAACGGGACCAACGGGAAGCGGGAAAACGACTACTTTGTATGCAGCATTATCCACCATAAACAATCCTGAAATAAACATCATTACAATAGAAGACCCGATTGAATATCAAATAGAAGGTATCGGGCAAATACAGGTTAACCCGAAGATTGACCTTACCTTTGCCAACGGACTGCGATCAATCGTGAGACAGGACCCTGATGTCATTCTGGTAGGAGAAATCCGGGATAAGGAAACCGCTGAAATCGCTATTCAATCCTCGCTGACGGGACATCTTGTCTTTTCCACCCTCCACACAAACGATGCGGCCAGCACAATCACCCGACTTATAGATATGAAAATGGAACCATTCCTTATATCTTCTTCCGTAATAGCCATCATAGCGCAGAGACTGGTCAGAACTCTCTGCCCTGACTGTAAAGAATCGTACACCCCGGGTAATGAATCACTGGCAAGCATAGGCATTGAAACGGAAATGCTGGAAAATAATAAAATCTATAGAAGCATGAAATGCCCCGCCTGTATGAATACGGGTTACAGGGGAAGAACAGCCATCTTTGAAATGATGGTTCTCAATGATGACCTGAAAAAAGTGATCCTTAAAACATCGGACGCGAATCAGATAAGGAGCGAGGCAATTAAATCAGGAATGTCAACCCTGTTGCATGACGGCGCACGCAAGGTTCTCGAAGGAATTACGAGTATTGAAGAAGTTTACAGGGTTAC
>CAZKGS010000020.1:5834-17476 GCA_964552105.1 uncultured Syntrophaceae bacterium | reverse complement strand
TTTCGAAACAGTTTTGGACATTCGAGTTTAAGGTTTTGATATTGTTTCGAATTTCATACTTCGGATTTCGAATTTGCAGCTTTGCCGCCTTAGGATAATAAATAATTTGAAAGTACTGAAACAGAAAGATAAAAGAAGCATCCTCAACATCCTGAAAGAAACAGAGGCTCAGTTCAAAAACAAGGGCATCGCTTCTCCAAGGCTTGACGCAGAAGTACTATTCTCTTACTATCTCAGCAAAGATCGTTCTTTTCTTTATACGAATCATGAATATGTACTAACCGATGAAGAGCTGCGGGAGTTTGAAAGAGGAGTTGTACGGCGTTTAAAAGGAGAGCCTGTTGCCTATATCACTGGCAGGAAAGAATTCTGGTCTCTTGAATTTGAAGTAAATCACACCGTATTAATTCCAAGGCCTGAAACAGAAATCCTTGTTGAAGAAATTCTGAGACTCTCAGGACAACGGAAGCCCCTGAATGGAAAAATCCTGGAAATTGGAACGGGAAGCGGTGCAATCAGTGTGGCCCTCGCGCCCGAGTTAAAAAAATATCAAGTTTTCGCCACAGATATTTCAATAGATGCCATCAGGGTTGCGAAAAGAAACGCCAGGAGAAACGGCGTCGGAAATATGATTTTTTTCTTTTGCGGTAATCTTTTTGAACCACTCTCGTCAAAATTTGACTTCATCGTTTCCAATCCGCCATATATAACTGAAAATGAATTCCAACACCTTCCCATCGAAGTCAGGGAATTCGAACCGAAAGAGGCACTAATTGCCGGTCCGGAGGGTATCGAGTTTCATCGGAAGCTTATTAAGGGAGGAGGAACTTATTTAAAAAGAGGAGGATGGCTTGTTCTGGAAATAGGCCACGGTCAGAGTCGTTCCATAGAAAGGATGTTGAGAGAAACACAAAATTATGATTATATAACTTTTCAGACTGATTACGCCGGAGTAAAACGTATTGCGGCAGCTCGAAGGAGGGAGTAATATTGGATAAGATCATAATATATGGTGGTGAAAGACTGACAGGGGAAGTGCGTATCAGCGGATCCAAAAATGCAGCCCTTCCGATCATAGTATCTTCCCTCCTTACCGAAGGATGGAATACATTCCATAATATCCCCAATCTCGCTGACATAAAAACCATAAAAAAATTACTGGTCAGTCTCGGGGTCCAAATCGAGGGTAACAGCCCCGTCAGGATAAACGCAAGCAATATTACGAATTGTGAGGCATCTTATGATCTGGTTAAGACAATGAGGGCTTCGATTCTTGTTTTAGGACCACTGCTGGCGAGAATGGGCAGGGCACGGGTTTCTCTCCCCGGTGGATGTGCAATCGGTGCAAGACCGGTAAATTTGCATTTAAAAGCCTTGAAGGAAATGGGTGCTCAAATCGAACTCAGGGATGGTTACATAGACGCGAAGGTATCAAAACTGAAAGGAACAAAAATATACTTTGATATCTCAACGGTTACAGGAACGGAAAACATCATGATGGCGGCAACATTAGCTGAAGGCACCACATTGCTTGAAAACGCTGCACATGAACCGGAGGTGGTTAATCTTGCCCATGTGTTGAATGGTATGGGAGCAAAAATATCCGGGGCCGGTACGGACATGATAGAAATTGAAGGGGTAAAATCCCTTCATCCTGTAGAAGATACCGTTATACCCGACAGGATTGAAGCGGGAACTTACATGATCGCAGTTGGGCTCACGGGAGGTAATGTGAACATAACAGGATGTGAACCAGACCATCTCGATGCCCTTATTAACAAGTTAACTGAAGCAGGAATGGATATTACCCCTTATGACGGGGGGCTCAGCGTTACGGGGAGAGAAAAAATGACCAGCGTAGATATCAAAACCCTGCCCTACCCCGGATTTCCGACCGATCTTCAGGCGCAGATGATTGTATTGATGAGTGTAGCTAATGGGATAAGTGTTATAAGAGAGACCGTCTTTGAAAACAGGTTTATGCATGTGAATGAATTGTTGCGAATGGGAGCGGATATCACTGTGGAAGGGAATAGCGCCATTGTTAAAGGTGTTCCCATACTTCGTGGCGCACCGGTGATGGCGACCGATCTGAGAGCATCTGCTTCCTTGATCCTTGCCGGACTGGCAGCCGAAGGAAAGACGGAACTTTCTAGAGTATACCATATCGATAGGGGATATGAATATATCGAGAAAAAGCTTTCATCACTCGGCGCCAGAATAAGGAGGGTAAAGGAATAAGGTGAAGATAATAAGCACTTACGAAGGATTTTTTGAAGAGGAGCTGAAGCGAATAAGAGATCGTGTAGAGTATATCGATCAGTCCATAAAGAATGTTGTGGAAGAAATAGTGCGGGATGTGGCAACAAGGGGAAATGCGGCACTTTTTGAATACACGGAAAAATTTGAAGGAGTTTCCCTCAACACCCGTACGATAGAAGTGTCAAAAGACGAGATAGAGAGCGCTGTCAGAAATCTTGACGGTGCGGATTATAAGATTCTTGAGCTCGCCGCACGGCGAATAGAAACATTCCATCAAAAGCAAAAGATCAGTTCGAGGATTGATTCGGATGAAGATGGAACATATCTCGGACAGTTGGTACGTCCCCTTGATCGAGTTGGCATATACGCCCCGGGTGGACTCGCCTCATATCCTTCAACGGTTCTTATGGCCGCTATACCGGCAAAGGTTGCCGGTGTCAATGAAACTATCCTTGTCACACCCTCTAAAGAGGGAAAAATAAATCCCCTTATGCTTGCCGCCGCACAATTAGCCGGAGTTGACAAGATATTCAGGATAGGAGGTGCCCAGGCGGTGGCAGCTCTGGCTTATGGTACCGAATCGATACAACCGGTTGACAAAATCGTTGGTCCAGGTAATGTATATGTAGCTATAGCGAAAATGATGGTTTATGGCAAAGTCGGGATAGATATGATAGCGGGTCCGAGCGAAATAGTGATTATTACTGACGGAACGGTAAGTCCTGAAATAGTGGCGGCAGACCTCCTGTCCCAGGCCGAGCATGATGAGATGGCAAGTGCCATTCTCCTGACCCCGGACAGAGAATTTGCCATGAAGGTTTCCTCAGAGATACAATCTCAGCTAAAGAATCTTGAGAGAAAATCCATAGCCGCGAAGGCTATGGAAGATTTCGGAGCGGCAGTTATAACGAGAGATGTAAATGAGGCCATTGACATTGCCAATGGATTTGCGCCGGAGCATTTGGAATTGCTGATCGAGAAACCATGGGAACTTCTTGATAAAATCAAGAATGCAGGTGCCGTTTTTCTCGGGTACAATACGCCTGAAGCCATGGGAGATTATATTGCAGGTCCGAATCATATCCTCCCTACTGGAGGAACAGCAAGGTTTTCTTCTCCTTTGGGGGTCTATGATTTTGTTAAAAGGACCAGCGTCATTTCTTTTTCGGATAAATCACTTAAAAAATATGGTGATAAAGTCGCGCGGTTTGCAGAACTGGAGGGTCTTGACGCTCATGGAAAATCAGTAATGATCAGGTTGAAAAAAAACGCTTGACAAAACAATATAGTTAATTAGTATTACACATTTTTTAACATGATATCTATATAATTTATAGATTTTTGCAAGATGTTTAATTTCGTTCAAGTTCAAGGAAGGTGAAAATTTTAAACACAGGAACATATTGGATATTTCGAGGATTAAAATTTGAATCTGACTCAGAAATCAGGCGAAAGGAAGCGTTTTGCAAAGGTCTAATTTGGGCGGGCGTAATTCAGGGGTAGAATGTCAGCTTCCCAAGCTGAATGTCGTGGGTTCGAATCCCATCGCCCGCTCCATATTTTACTTGAAATAGCTTTTTTCGTATGTTATAAGTTATTACTTTTTTGATTTTCAACTGCGGAGTGGGCATTGCCCACTTTTTTATTTTGCGGGGAGACATGAGTGATTTTAATAAAACATACCGGCAAAAAATAATAGAGTTGGCAGAACCTGTAATCGAATTTGAACAGATGGAGTTGGTAGATGTTGAATGTCTCAAAATGAAATCCCGGTGGGCTGTAAGGATCTGTATAGATAAAAAAAACGGCATTACTCTTGACGATTGTGCCGAAATCAGCAACCAGGTCGGGAACCTGCTGGATGTCCACGATATACCACCCGGCCCTTACAACCTTGAAATATCCTCACCGGGCCTGGATCGTCCTCTTTCAAGAGACAGGGATTTTATGAAATACAGGGGGTCCAGAGTAAAGATTCGAGTGAACGAGGCCATCCACGGAAAGAAAAACTTCCGCGGAACCCTGATGGATTTTATTCAGGAGGGCGAAAAGAAAACCCTCATAGTGGATGAGGGAGGGAAACTTTATTATATCCCGAGAGAAAACGTGCTCAGGGCAAACCTAAAATATGAACTTTGATGCTTAAGTGTTATGTAATTTTAAGAAGTGAACATGTTTTCCGCTGGCCACTGACAACTGACCACTGGTCACTAAGCGCTAAGCACTTTCATATAATGGTGGAGGATTTTTTACATGTTACCAGACCTTAAACGCCTGATAGAACAGTTGGGCAAAGATAAAGGAATAGACAAAGAAATAATTGTTGAAGCATTGGAGACAGCAATATTAACCGCTGCGAAAAAGAAACTGGGACAAGGCCTGGATATGGAAGCCCATTACAATGAAGAAGTGGGAGAAATCGAGGTCTTCCGGTTTATGACCGTCGTAGAAAACGTTTTAAATCCCGATACCCAGATTTCCATGAAAGAAGCCCGAGAGACTATGGATGAAGAGGCAGAACTTGGTGATAGTCTCGGCATGAAAATAGAGGCCTCTACCTTTGGAAGAATTGCAGTTCAGACGGCCAAGCAAATCATCATCCAAAAAGTAAGGGATGCAGAGCGGGACATGATTTATGAGGAATACAAGGATAAAAAGGGAGAATTAGTCAATGGTTTTGTTCAGAGATTTGAAGGTGGCAGCATAATCGTTAACCTGGGCAGATCTGAGGGAGTGATTCCACCTGCTGAACAAATTCACAAAGAGGGATTTAAAAGAGGGGAGAGAATTCGGGCATATATATGTGAAGTAAAAAGAATATCCAAAGGACCTCAGATCATACTTTCCAGAACCCACCCCGGTTTTTTAAAAGCCCTTTTTGAGATAGAAGTTCCTGAAATTTCTGAAGGGTTAATAGAGATAGTAAGTGTGGCCAGAGAGCCGGGAAATAGATCAAAGATTTCCGTAAAAACATCAGACAAAGATATTGATCCTGTAGGTGCCTGTGTCGGTATGAGAGGTTCTCGTGTACAGAGTGTGGTGCAGGAATTAAGGGGAGAAAAGATTGACATTCTTCCGTGTTCCGACGACCAGATGACCTATGTTTGCAATGCTCTTTCTCCAGCCAAAGTTGACAGGGTTTACATGGATGAGGACCTCCGGTTTATGGAAGTTGTTGTTCCCGATGATCAGCTCTCCCTGGCTATTGGGAAAAACGGGCAAAATGTCAGATTGGCCGCACGGCTTACAGGATGGAAAATTGATGTCAAAAGTGAGTCAATGATAGATGGAAAGAATGATGAGGGATATGAAGTGCTGATGAAAATTCCGGGTATGGATGAGAATACAGCAGAAATTCTTTACAAAGAAGGTATGAAAAATATTGAAACATTAGCTTCAGCAGACCCGGAAAAGTTGGCGTCATTAGCTGCAATTCAGGAAGTGAGCAAAGAAAAAGCAACGGGTTGGATTAATGAAGCAGCAAAGATAATAGCTGATGAAAACAATGGACAGAGTGCTTAGAATCTGAACCAGGAGTTTCGCGAAATGTCTAAAACAAGAGTATACGAGTTAGCCAGAGAGTTTGATATAGACAGTAAAACGTTTATATTACGTATAGAGAAACTCGGTATAGCCGTAAAGTCTCATTCAAGTACACTTACAGACAGTTACGTTGAGATGATACGGAAAGAGTTTGCCCTGGGGGAACGGAAAGAGATTGTAGAAAAAAGGGTAAAATCGGGAGTTATACGACGAAGAAGAAAGCTTCAAGAGCCTGTCGAAGTGCCCAGTCCGGTCGAAACCAGGGAAGAAGAAGCAGAAAAACCTGAAGCTGAAACCACAGAGAAGCCAACGGTCATAGAAAAAGAACCTAAGCCTGAGATTTCGGTTGAGAAAAGGAAGGAAAAAAGAAAAGTAACGGCCAAACTCGAAGAAGCACCCGAAGCAGTAGAAAAGAAGGTTAAAGAAACCCCAACAGAGCCAGAAGCCATAAGTGTTCCTGAAAAAGAAACACCGGAAAAACCGGAAAAACCAGAAGACAAAAAGCCTGTAAAAGAGAAGAAACGTCCCTCTAAAGTATTAATGGATGAGGTTCCAACCGCCAAGAAAAAGGCATTTGTAAAACAGCGTATTGAAAGAAAAGGGAGGCGTTTGGGGAAAGAGACCGGAGCAAACAGGGCAATATTCCGTAAATCAGAGAAGAAAGAAACCGTCGTAAAAATGAAAAAGACGGAAATTACGACTCCGAAGGCTATCAAAAGAAGAATAAAAATAGCGGAAGCCGTAAGGATTGGGGACCTTGCAAAGAAAATGGGGGTGAAATCAAGTGAGGTTATCAGTAAACTGATTTCCCTTGGTATGATGGTTACGATTAATCAATCTATTGATTTCGATGTTGCAACGCTTGTTGCCAGTGATTTTGGGTATCAGGCTGAGCAAGTAGGCGTTGAGTATGACGAAATTACCCAAAAATTTGAAACTTCACCTGAAAAGCTTAAACCAAGGGCTCCTGTAGTAACGGTTATGGGACATGTCGATCATGGCAAAACTTCCCTCCTGGATACCATAAGAGAAACGAACGTTATTGATGGTGAGGCGGGAGGCATTACACAGGCCATAGGTGCATATCATGTACATATTAATGGCAGGGATATCGTATTTGTGGATACCCCGGGGCACGAGGCCTTTACATCGATGAGAGCCAGGGGAGCCCAGGTTACGGATATTGTTGTACTTGTGGTGGCTGCCGATGATGGTGTAATGGATCAGACTATTGAGGCAATTAACCATTCGAAAGCGGCCGGAGTTGCCATCATCGTAGCAATAAATAAAATTGATAAGCCGGGAGCAAATCCGGATCAGATCAAACAGAAACTCTCGGAATTGGATCTTGTGCCGGAAGAATGGGGGGGAGATACCATATTTGCAGAAGTTTCGGCAAAGAAAAAGACAGGGATAGAGAATCTCCTCGAACTGATTCTTCTTCAGGCAGATATAATGGAACTGAAGGCTGATCCTGATAGGCCTGCAAAAGGTATTATCATTGAAGCAACCCTTGACAAGGGAAGAGGTCCTATAGCAACTGTTATTATTCAGGAAGGCACATTAAAAGAGGGAGATGCTTTTGTTTCTAAAACAGAGTATGGCCGTGTCAGAGCCCTTATAAACGACAAAGGACAACGGGTAACCGAAGCCGGACCTTCCATGCCGGTAGAGGTTATAGGCTTTTCCAAAGTACCAAAGGCTGGTATGGATTTCACCTGTATTGAAGATGAAAAAAAAGCGCGTAACATTGGCGAGTACTGGGCGATAAAGGAAAGGGAAAGGGAACTTTCCAAATCTTCAAAGATTACCCTTGAGCAGTTATATGAAAGGATAAAAGAAGGGGCTAAGGAATTCAATGTTATTATTAAAGGAGATGTCCAGGGTTCCATAGAGGCGGTCTCCGATGCCCTCCTGAAACTGAGCACCGATGATGTAAAGCTCGAGATCATTCATAGTTCTACCGGGACGGTTACAGAAACGGATATCCTGCTGGCATCGGCATCTGACGCCATCGTTATTGGATTTAAGGTAAGGCCTGATTCAAGGGTTAGTGAAATGGCCGAGAAAGAAGGGGTTGAGATAAAGCTCTACGATGTCATATATAATATTATAGCCGATGTGAAAGCCGGGATGGAAGGGCTACTTGATCCAATTTACAAGGAAATTTCGCAGGGTCGTGTTGAAGTACGAGATATCTTCAAGGTTCCCAAGATTGGAACTATTGCAGGGAGCTATGTTACAGATGGCAAGGTAATGAAGAATTCCAATCTCAGGCTTGTTAGGGATGGAGTCGTGATTTATGACGGCAAGATAATATCGCTCAAGAGATTTAAAGACGACGCGAAAGAGGTGGTGTCAGGTTATGAATGTGGCATCGGCCTTGAAGGTTTTAATGACATCAAGGTAGGGGATATTATAGAAGCCTATACACGGGAAGAGATTGAAAGAACATTGTAATAGTGGAATGCCGGCAATGTTTTGAACACTGAACCCTGAAAACTGTTTTTTATATGATGGTTGTCGGAACAGGAATAATAAAAATCTTTATCGGGAGCAGCAGATCCCTCAAGGAAAAACGGGGAATCCTGCGCAGGATAATACACAGGACAAAAAATAAATTTAATATTTCCATAGCAGAGATAGGAGACCAGGATAGCTGGAAAAAGGGGGAAATTGGTTTTAGTGTGGTGGGAAACGATAAAAGCTTTGTCAACTCTATGATGGATACAATAATTAGCTTTATTGAAGACCTCAGACTCGCCGAGGTGGTTAACTCAAAGATGGAGATTACCACGATCTCTGACGCTGTGGATAACGGATATGGTTGTCAAGATGATAAATTCCACGAGTTTTAAAAGGGCTGACAGAGTTGGTGATCTAATAAAAACGGAACTTTCAGGTATCTTGTTGAAAGATGTGAGAGATCCAAGGATAAAACATGTAACGATCACCCATGTTAAGATGAGTGATGATCTTCGTTTGGCCAGGATATTTTTCGTTCCCCTTGGACAGGAAACATGCAGTAATGAAATCATGGAAGGCCTGAAAAGAGCTTCGAATTTCTTGCGAAGAGCGCTGGCTAAGAAATTACAGCTTCGTTATGTTCCCGAAATCAATTTCATGTATGATAAGTCATTCGAATATGGAGATCGTATAGACAGGCTTCTGGCTGGGATACAGATACAGGAAAGAGAAGATGATAAACAAGATTGTTGACATTATAAATTCCTGTAAGAAATTTCTTATTACGGCTCATATAAGACTCGACGGTGATGCCGTTGGCTCTGAATTGGCTTTATATCACGTACTTCGTAAGATGGGTAAAGATGCTGTGGTCTACAACCAGGACCGAATACCGGAAGTGTATACGTTTCTTTCCGGAGCGGATGCTGTCGTTCACTGCCTTGATTCCGTTGAGATGTTTGATGTCGCTTTTGTGCTGGATTGCAGTGATTTTGAAAGAGTTGGAGGTAAAGCAGGACTGATAAGTTCAATAAAAAATATTGTAAACATAGATCACCATATTTCAAACAACGGTTTTTCAGAAATTTCTCTGATTGACTCCGGAGCGAGTTCCACGGGAGAAATCCTCTATCGAGTTATCGAGAAACTGGGTGTTCCTGTAACGAAAGATATTGCGACAAATCTCTATACGGCAATTATCACGGACACCGGTTCATTTCGCTACTCCAACACAGGGTATCGCACGTTTACTGTAGCGGCAAAACTGGTGGAGGCAGGCGCAAATCCTCGATGGATAGCAGAGAATATATATGAAACCAAACCTCTGGAACAGATACAGCTTTTGGAAGAGGCCTTTAAGACGTTAGAATTTCATAGGGACATAAAGGCAGGGTCTATGTCTGTTTCGCAGGTAATGTTGCAAAATGCAAAAGCCTTACCCGAACATACAGAGGGCTTTGTAGATATGATTCGTTCGATCAAAGGAGTTGAAGTCGCTTTGTTTTTCCAGGAAGTCTCAGGAAACAACTATAGAATAAGTCTTCGGTCGAAGGGAAGAATAAATGTGGAACGAATCGCAAGAGAGTTCGGGGGTGGCGGGCATGTGAATGCATCGGCGTGCAGTCTTGAAGGGGATATTCAGAGCGTTAAAAATAAATTATTAAATGCTATCAAAAATTCCTGGGTATGAACGGAATTATAGTTATTGATAAGCCTTCAGGCAAGACATCCTTCGATATTATTCGTGATATCAGGAGGGTACTTAAGATAACCAAGATAGGTCATACGGGAACTCTTGATCCCCTGGCAACAGGGGTACTTCCCGTGTGCATAAACGAGGCGACAAAGCTCGTACAGTTCCTTTCACAGGACAACAAGGAATACCGGGTTACCATGCTTCTCGGTGTTGAAACGGACACGCTGGATATTGAGGGTAAGATTGTCACTCAGTGTGAACCAGATGTCCGAAGGGAAGATATTGAAGAAGTTGCCAGGAGCTTTGTAGGGAAAATAGAACAGAAAGCTCCTAAATATTCTGCCATCAAATACAAGGGCAGGCCCCTTTATGCGTGGATACGGGAGGGAATTGATATTGACCCTCCTCACAGGTCAATTGAAATATATAAAATAACTATTGAAGATGTTACATTACCTTATGTAAGCCTTAATGTATCATGTTCCAAAGGCACCTATGTAAGATCTCTCTGTGCGGATATGGGCACGAAATTGGGATGCGGGGCTTGTGTGTTCGCTTTGAGAAGAAAAAAAAGCGGTAACTTCCCGGAAGAGGTGGCTGTATCCCTGGGGGATCTTGATGACCGGCAAAAACTAAGGATATTAAAAGAAAATCTTATTCCTATAGTGGATGCGCTTCCGGATTTTCTGTCTATATCAGTAGATCAAACGCTGGCAGAAAGGATAAGAAAAGGTTATCAACCTGAAGCTGGAATTTTAAACGGCAATGATATTCCTTCACTTATTAAAGGAGATTTGATAAAGTTTCTTTCGGCAGGCAATAATATTGTGGCCATAGGAAGAATGCTTTTCGCTTCCGAAGAGCTTCCTTCTGTCCATAAAAAAGAACAGGCCGTTAAGCTTATCAGGGTGTTTAATGGATAGATGCTGGATACTGGATAGTATGTAGATCTAAAATTCAGTATTCGGCATTTCTTGACATCATCAGCATTGTTGTAAACGAAAAGAAAGGAAATAACGATATTTTCACATATAAGGGAGGATAATAAGCTGTGTTGGATTTAGAGAAAAAAGGGGAAATAATGAATAATTTCCAATTGCATGAAAATGATACGGGATCTCCGGAGGTCCAGATTGCGCTTTTAAGTGCGAGAATCCAATATTTAACTGAGCACTTTAAGGTTCACAAAAAAGATCACCATTCTCGCAGAGGGCTTTTAAAACTTGTTGGACGGAGGAGAAAACTTCTGGATTATCTGAAGAAAAAAGAGGTCGAGAGATACAGAACTATCATCGAGCGCCTCGGAATAAGAAGATAATATCAGGAACCTGACAAACAATTTATCAAGAGAGGTAAAAAATACTATGAGTGAAGTATATTCAACGGATTTTGCGGGGAGGAACATCTCCGTAAAGACTAACTATATGGCAGGTCAGGCAAGTGGTGCTGTCCTTGTCACCTATGGTGAAACCGTCGTCCTTGTTACGGCAGTTTCAGAGAAAAGCAAAAGAGAAAACATAGATTTCCTGCCCCTTACTGTGGACTATCAGGAGATGACCTACGCGGCGGGGAAGATCCCCGGCGGTTTTTTTAAGAGAGAGGGACGTCCCAATGAGAAGGAAATATTGACGTGCAGGCTGATTGACAGATCCGTGCGCCCACTGATTCCCAAGGG
>CAZKGS010000020.1:0-5734 GCA_964552105.1 uncultured Syntrophaceae bacterium | reverse complement strand
GATGAACAGAGAATGGACCTGATAGCTGGTGAGGAATTCAGAACATTCATGCTTCACTATAATTTTCCACCCTACAGCGTGGGAGAGGCGAGATTTTTAAGAGGTCCCGGGAGGAGAGAGATAGGGCATGGAGCCCTCGCGAGGAGAGCCATTCTTCCCGTTTTGCCTTCCCCGGAAGAATTCCCCTATACAATCAGAATAGTTTCAGAAATATTATCCTCCAACGGTTCGTCTTCAATGGCTACGGTTTGCGGGGGATCTATGTCCCTCATGGATGCCGGTGTTCCCGTAAGGGATGCAGTTGCTGGTGTTGCCATGGGATTATTGAAAGAAGGAGATGATGTTATCATTCTTACCGATATCCTTGGTGACGAAGACCATGCCGGTGACATGGATTTCAAGGTGTGCGGCACCAAAAAAGGCGTAACGGCCCTGCAGATGGACATCAAGATAGATGGAATCACGGAAGATATTTTACGAAAGGCTCTCTATCAGGCGAAAGATGCGAGATTCTTTATCATAGACAGGATGAGAGAAACAATTGCTGAGCCGAGAAGTGAGATATCCGTTTATGCCCCTAGAATTACGACCATGAAGGTACGGTCTGAAAAAATCAGAGACGTTATCGGTCCCGGCGGAAAAAATATCAGACAGATTATCAGTGAAACGGGCGTAAGCATCAATGTAGAAGATGATGGTACGGTCACCATCGCAACAGATGATGCAGAGGCAGCATCAAGGGCTGTTGCCATGGTCAACTGGCTGACAGAAGAGGCAGAAGTGGGTAAGATTTACCTTGGCAGGGTGAAAAAAGTTGTTGATTTTGGCGCTTTCGTGGAGATACTCCCGGGAACTGAAGGACTCGTCCATATATCCCAACTTGCAAGGG
This sequence comes from uncultured Syntrophaceae bacterium, assembly GCA_964552105.1. GTDB lineage: Bacteria > Desulfobacterota > Syntrophia > Syntrophales > UBA6807 > CAZGAK01. Next base: position 4,845 of record CAZKGS010000020.1, on the reverse strand, counting down.
AAAGGGTTAACAAGGTAACAGATATACTCAATGAGGGTGATGAGGTCTCAGTGAAGGTCATAGAAATAGACAGAGGCGGTAAGATCAGGTTAAGCAGAAAAGAGGCCCTCGGAGAAAATGTATAATAAGACTGTCCTTGATAACGGGATTAGAATCGTTACGGAAGAAATTAGTCATGTCAGGTCGGTATCCATAGGAGTGTGGGTTAAGAGCGGTTCCCGTTATGAAGACAGTTCTATAAATGGCGCAGCTCATTTTATAGAGCATATGCTTTTCAAGGGGACTAAAACCCGTTCAGCCTTCGATATAGCTTCTGCTATAGATTCTGTGGGTGGCGTAATGAATGCCTGTACGGGCAAGGAATTGACCTCTTTCTACGTCAAAATACCTGATTACCATCTCGCCATGGCCATTGACCTTCTTGCGGATATATTTCAAAAGTCCCTTTTTGATCCCGCAGAGCTGAAGAAGGAAAAATTAGTTATTCTCCAGGAAATCAATATGGTGGAAGACACGCCTGACGAGTATATCCATGATTTTTTCGGGGAAAATTTCTGGGATGTCCATCCACTTGCCATGCCTGTTCTCGGAACCAGGGAGTCTGTCAAAAGGGTTCAAAGAGAAAATATTATTGATTTTTTTTCCGAGAGGTATAGCGGAAACAATTTGGTAGTGAGTGCTGCAGGCAATCTGAAGCATGATCTGTTCGTGAAACTTGTCCGTGAGGCCTTCGGACCCCTTAAGGGAATTTCTGCAGAAAAGGGTGTGTCAAAACCTGAGGTATCGTCAAAGATTGTCGTGCGTGAAAAGGACCTGGAACAGACCCATGTTATGATTGGCACACTTGCTCCTTCTTCCGCGAGCACGCTGAGATATACCGCATTCCTGATGAATACAATCATGGGTGGAAGCATGAGTTCCAGACTATTTCAGGAAATCAGGGAAAAAAGGGGGCTTGCATATTCCATACATTCTTTTCTCATCCCATACGAAGATGTGGGAATGTTTGGTATTTATTTCGGTACCGGTGAAGACAGGGTGATTGATGTCACCAAACTGGTGATAGGGGAATTGAAGAAATTATGTGACAAGTTCCTGCCGGAACAGGAAATTCAATCAGCCAGGGAACAGATGAAGGGCAATTTTTTGCTGAGTATGGAGAGCACGGATGTACGCATGGCAAGACTTGCCAGAAATGAAATCTGTTTCAAGAGAAATATTGAGTTTGATGAGGTTGTGGACAATATTGATGCAATAAGCAAAGAAGGCGTAATGAATATAGCCTGTGACATGTTTCGTCCCGAAATACTATCAATAGCTGTCATGGGAAGAATTCCCAGGGAAGGCATAACGGCTGATTTACTGCAGTGAGAGGTTCGGAATATTTTTTCAATCATTCCAAAATTCAGGGAATGAATAATGACAAATTACAAAGCCCAAAGTTCAAATGAATGTCAAATGTCAAAACCAAAGTTCCATATAGGATAAATTTGACTTTTAGTCATTTGGATTTGATTTTGCATTTGGATTTTGACATTTAGGTTTGTTTTTCTAAGAGTCTTGATTTGCTTTCAAAATTTATTTTCCAGTTTCACAAAGATTTTGTATTGATAGCTGTGGAAGAGATAAGAGTATCTATAAAGAGATTACAGGGTAATAGTGATATACCCCTTCCCCGTTATATGACGGAACATTCAGCAGGTATGGATATCTTCGCTGCGGTGGAACGGGAAGAAGCGATTCTTCCCGGTGAGTGGAAGATGATTCCTTCGGGCATTGAAATTGCCGTACCCGAAGGATATGAAGCCCATATCAGACCACGAAGCGGACTTGCCTTGAATAAAGGTGTCACGTTGCTTAATTCGCCTGGTACAATCGACGCTGACTATCGGGGAGAAGTGGGTATCATTATTATTAACCATAGCAAGGATTCATTTGTTGTCAAAAGAGGTGATCGTATTGCCCAGATGGTAGTCCATCGTGTGTGCAGGGTTTCCTGGAATTTAAGCGAAAACCTGGGTACAACGGGAAGGGATATTGGTGGTTTTGGCCATACAGGATAAGGTCTATAAAATCGAAGTACCAAATTCGAAATTCGAAACAACTTTTAAATCCAAAATCAGAAAATCGAATATCCGAAACTTTGTTTTGAGTTTTTGTTATTTAATTTTCGAATTTGTTTGAGATTTCGACTTTGACGTGAGCGCTCAGTCGAACGATATTCGGATTTCGAATTTAGCAAACCGAAGTGTTCGCCTGAAGGCAAGGATTTTCTCACAATCTCCGATTGGAACAATAATTGAAGCCAACCTCTTCTTGTATACGGGAAGGGGTTTTTTTATGTGTTAAATTGGATCTTGTTTTATTCTTCTCTTTAGTGTATTGCTATGTCGTGAAATCTGTTAGCTTTTTCCTTTAATTTTATTGGAGATTGATAGTTAATGAAGAAATTTAAGGTAAACAAAACGTACAAAGAGATAAACGAAAAGATAAAACAGGGGGAAGCTGTAGTCGTTACGGCCGAAGAAATGATAGATATTGTAGAAAAAAATGGGGAAATCGAAGCAGCACGAAAGATTGATGTCGTAACGACAGGTACTTTCAGCCCCATGTGTTCATCAGGCGCCTTTCTTAATTTTGGCCATACTTCCCCCAAAATAAGAGCATCACGGGTATGGCTTAACGACGTACCCGCTTATGGGGGTATTGCCGCAGTAGACTGTTATCTGGGGGTTACTGCAGTGGTAGAGGGAGATCCTTTGAATAGTGTTCACCCCGGTGAATTTAATTACGGCGGAGGGCATGTAATAGAAGACCTCATCACAGGCAATGTGATACGACTGAGACTCGAAGGCTATGGTACCGATTGTTATCCTGCCAGAAAACACGAAAAAAATATCACGATTCACGATCTGAGAGATGCTGTTCTCTTCAACCCCAGGAATGCGTATCAAAATTATAATTGCGCCGTGAATATGTCAGACAGAACTATTTATACGTATATGGGTGTGTTACGACCCCGAATGGCAAATGCAACGTATTCTACCTCAGGCCAGTTGAGTCCCCTTTTTAATGATCCCTACTATAAGACTATCGGCATAGGGACAAGAATATTTCTTGGTGGAACACAAGGTTATGTAGCCTGGCATGGAACTCAGCATAATCCCCATGTTCCCAGAGGAAAAAACGGAGTTCCCACAGAGGGAGCTGGAACAATAGCAACTATTGGAAATTTAAACGAAATGAACCCTAAGTGGCTCGTTGGAGCAAGCATTCTCGGATACGGGGTATCCCTTTATGTGGGAATTGGTATACCTATACCAATCTTGAATGAAGAAATGGCACGCTATACGGCAATTAGGGATGACGATATTTATGCTCAAGTTTTTGACTATAGTGTCGATTATCCAAGTGGGATTACAAAAAGCATCGGTAAGGTAAGCTATAAAGAATTGAGAAATGGTACGATTAAACTCAAGGGGGAAAAGATTCCAACGGCACCAATGTCCAGTTATTACAGGGCGGGGGAAATAGCAAATCTCCTGAAGGAATGGATTGAAAGAGGAGAATTTCTGTTAGGCGAACCGCAACAACTCCTCCCTTCGACAGAATCGTAAGATTATATTTAAGATATAGCATCAGATCTTTACAAGTAGGCTATTTTAATGTAAAAGAATACCGTAGACATGATTATAAGTGACGTATCATGAAAATTGGCAGATATTTTATCGTTGTCCTTTTGGTATCAGGGTTTCTCATATTTTTTGGAGACAAGGGTCTTGTTGACTATCTCTCGGTAAAAGGTAAGTTGTCCGCGCTACAGGGAACAAATAAGCGAATATCGAATGAAAATAAAGTCTTGAAAGAAAAGATCATATTGCTAAGACATGATTTGCAGTATATCGAAACCATAGCAAGGAATGAACTTGGCATGGTTAAAAAGGGAGATATAGTCTATCGATTTGTCGAGTAAGGGGATAATCATCTAATCCCCCTGCTCCGGGAATTCGAGTTTTGAACTCTTTAGCCCTTAGTCTTTGAGCTTTGAGCTCTTACAGGAAGTACGGATGATTGATATAAAAGATCTGTTGTTGGGTAGTAAAAAAGTTGTCGGTCTTGATATAGGTTCAAGCCTTATCAAACTGGTAGAGATTGACGATACTTCCCATGGATATGTTCTGAAGAACTATGCACAGACACAGCTTCCGAAAGGTGTCATAGAAGACGGTCTCGTGCAAGATGCAACAGTTCTATCCGAAAGGATTAAAGAACTTTTCAAAAGATCCAAATCCAGGACAAAAAATATTGTTACTGCTCTTTCAGGCCACTCCGTAATTATTAAAAAAGCAAGTTTTGCTCAAATGAATGATGACCAATTGCGCGAGCTCTTAACCGATGAAGCAGAAAATTATATGCCCTTTGATGATATCAGCGAGTTCAATTTTGATTTTCATATAATAGGCGAAAATGATCTCAATCCTAATCAAATGGACGTCGTAATCGCAGCGGCCAAAAAAGATACTATTGAAGGTTGTATAAGTGTTATCGAAACGGGGGGACGTAAGGTTGCAATAATGGATGTGGATTCTTTTGCTCTGGAAACGGCATATGGGGAAAACTATGATTTTACCGGGGAAGATATAGTTGCACTATTGAATATCGGTGCGAGTATGACAAATATTAATATCGTCAAAGGGGAAGAATCTGTTTTCACGAGAAACTTTTTACTGGGAGGCAATTCGATTACGGAAGCGCTGCAGAATAAGTTTGGCGTTTCTTTTGAAGAGGCCGAAAAGATAAAACTTGAAGGTGGTGAAAATACAACTCAAGAAGAACTTATAACTT
>CAZKGS010000019.1:0-18414 GCA_964552105.1 uncultured Syntrophaceae bacterium | reverse complement strand
AAAGGGTTTATCAAATTTGACGGCTTCGTCAGAAGTTTAACTTCTGTGTTCAAAGATCTCTTTGCTTTGCCATCCCAAATTCGACTTTTTACGAATTTGTCGAACTTAGCCTAACTCTTTCTGCTGGCGAGTCGCAAGTGCGTTGGTTATCCGGTCAATGATAATGGCCAGGAATACGATGCAGATTCCAGCCTCAAAACCACGCCCTACTTCAATGCGATTGATTGCAAGGAGAACTTCCAACCCCAAACCCCGCGCCCCTATCATGGAGGCCACGACCACCATGGCAAGTGCCATCATAGTTGTCTGGTTAATACCGACCATAATGGATGGAGCAGCTAAAGGCAGTTCAACATCAAACAATATCTGGCGGGGGCTTGCACCAAAGGCGCGAGCCGCTTCAACAACATTTTGTGATACCTGCCGTATTCCCACATTGGTGAGCCGAATGACCGGGGGCAAAGCATAGATCAATGTAGCAAACAATGCCGGTACTTTCCCAAGGCCGAAAAACATCAGCGCTGGAATGAGATAAACGAAACTGGGCATGGTCTGCATTGCATCCAGTATGGGTCTGTTAATTGATTCGAAAAGATCACTCTTGGCCATGAGAATACCGACAGGAATACCTACGGCAAGGGCAATAATAACAGCAGAAGCCGTCAGCGCTAAAGTCATCATTGCAAATGTCCAGTAGCCAAAGCTGCCGATTAAAACCAGCAAACCTGCCATACTCAACCCCATCCACCATTTGCGCATAACCCACCAGCTTGATATTCCGACCAGTAAAATCACTAACCACCAGGGAAGCCAGAGAAAGAAGCGTTCAAGATAAAGAAGCATTATGAGCAAGACATGGCCGACAGCGTCGAAGAATCCGGCAAAATGAAACAACAACCAGTCCATAATGGCATCAACCCAATCTGCAAGGGGGATATTAAGAAATTTCGGAAATTCAGACATCGGTCTTTGTCTCCTTATCCTGAATCATATTCTCGAAGATTGAGCTAATCTCTATTTCTCCCATAAATTTTCCTTCCTCATCGACAACGGCAATGGGATAATCCGTGTCGGCGGCCAGGGGGAAGAGATCTTCAAGGATTGTATCGGGAGTTGTGATCGGTATATCTGGTTCAAAGGCGTCCTTGAGAGAGAAGGAGGGTTCCTGTCTCTGGATAAGATCTCTCAGGCGCTTTATTGTTACAAGACCTAAAAATTTGCGGTTTCGGCCCACCATAAAAGCATGTTCCTCTTTCGCGGTTTTAAGAATGTGGAGGGCAGCCCTTAGCCCCTGCCATTCATAAAGAAGGGCGTCAGGTTGATCCATGATTCGGCCGGCAGTCAATACCTTGGCCGGTGATGCATCCTGTACGAACTCGCGGACATAAGCATCGGCAGGTGAAGAGATGACATCCTCAGGAACGCCGATTTGTATAACTTCACCATCTCTCATAATGGCTATACGGTCCCCAAGCTTCAGCGCCTCATGGAGATCGTGCGTTACAAACAGGATCGTCTTTTGAACCTTTTCCTGCAGTTCAATAAGCTCATCCTGCATTTCTCTGCGGATCAGGGGATCTAATCCACTGAAGGGCTCGTCCATAAGTAATATCTCGGGTTCTATAGTCAAAGCTCTCGCAATTCCTACCCGTTGCTGCATTCCGCCACTGAGGGATGAGGGGTGGTAACTTTCCCACCCCTTCAGCCCAACTGTTACAATGGCTTCCTGGGCTTTGGCGTAGCGTTCTTCTTTAGAGACGCCACGTACCTGTAACCCATAGGCCACATTATCAAGCACAGTGCGGTGAGGAAACAAACCGAAATACTGGAAAACCATACCGGTGGTATGACGGCGGAAATTCATAAGCTGTTTCTTGTCGAAACTGCAGATATCTTCGCCATTTACATAAATACTGCCACTGGTGGAATCAATGAGGCGAAGAATCATTCGAATCAGGGTTGATTTGCCGCTGCCTGAAAGGCCCATGATCACGAAGAATTCGCCATGCTTGACATCAAAAGAAACATCGCGCACAGCCATTACACAGCCGGTTTTTTCCAGGATAGCTTCCTTTGACTCAAATCGAAGATCGGAGTTTAAAACTTCTCCGGTCTTTGCCCCAAAAACCTTCCATAATCCTTTTACTTCTACGCAAACATCTTTATCCTGATTTTCTGAATTGTTCCCCAAAATTTTATCCTTACAGTTTCAATTCAAATATATTAACGCAACGCTTTTTTAACCTTTCCGGCCACATCTGCCGGCACCCATTTGGTCCACACGTCTTCCTTATTCTTCAGGAACCAGATCGCTCCGTCTTCCGTGCTGCATTTTGTCTCCTGCATATAGGCAAGGAATTCATTGTTCAAAGCAGTTGTGGTTTCATACTTCTTTAACATCTCAACGATTTTTGGATATTTCTTGGAGAACTTCGTGTTGACAAGAATATTAACCTGAACAGACCGAAAGGCACAGGCATTGGTCGTGTCCCACACCTTTTTGTCAAAGGGAGGCTCCTCCAGGGGTGTCATGTCAAGTTTCCCCAGAATCCATGTGGGAGCCCAGTAGTAACCGACCCAGGGCTTTCCCCTTTTAATGGCTGCGACCATTGATCCGGCCAGGGCCGCATCCGAACCGGGAAGAAAATCAGTATAGTATTTATCCAATCCGTATGCCTTAAGCTTTTTTGAATTAATTTTCGTACACAACCAGCCAGGAATAGAGTTATAAAAGCGTCCTTTGGTCGGAGTTTCGGGATCTTTGAAAACTTTCCAGTATTTTGGAAGATCATATACGGATTTTAATCCGGGAGCCATCGGCTTGATACCCCGCTTGGCATCTCCCTTAATAACGAAGGTTGGTACAAGCCACCCCTGCCAGCTGTCGGGATAATTGGGTCCAAGGTCAATGACCTTACCTGATTTAGTCGCCTTATCATAAACTTCCTGGATATTTTCTGTCCAGGACTCCATATTGACATCGATATCACCCCTCATAAGACCAGTCATCAGGAGTGCTGTTTCACCAACGATGTATTCCGTGTCACGGCCGTATCCATGCTTTATGATAAAGCCGGCAATTCTATTATGTACCTGAGCACTGTCCCAGCTCAGATCGGCAAAACGAATAGCTTTTTTTGCCGCAGTGGCTGGACCAGCAAGTGCCCCCAACAAAGCAAAAACGGCCATAAAAACGATAACATATTTGAGTAATTTAAAATTTTTCCTCTTCATAAAAACGTCTCCTTTCTGTTTGTTTTTAAATATTAAACGTCTAAGACATAAGCGTTATGGCAGTATCGAAGGACAGAACGTGTGTTAAGAAAGATGAGACAGGCTGCAAGCAAGAAAGATAACTACTTTAATTCCGCTTTTACATACAATACGTATGGGTCCCGGTTATAGCGCCCCTCACTTTTGTCCGGACTATTTCATCACTAATAATTTTATTAGTAACCATATTGATCCCCCCCTGTCAAGGCACATTACGGAAATCGTAGTTCAACCAGTTGATAATATTGCTTTTTATTAATATAATTCAGCCGTCTTCATGAGAGGCATTATTCTGGAGGATATTTCTAACGAAAGAGAGGTGCCAAATGATGCAGGTTACCTACTAACGCTCCTTGATGATTACCAGATATTCCCCGGTGTATCATAGACTCAAGAACCAAAGTTAATTGTTTTGAGCAGTTTTAAGGTATTTTGTGATACAGGCAGAGCCTCGATTTCTTCCCACGACAGCCAGCGGGCTTCCAGTGCATCGTCTGCACCATGGGGTTCGCCGCTTACATATTCACCCGTCACATCAACCACGATAAAATGAAAACGAATTCGGCCGGCGTCATCTCGCTCAATCAGATCAAATGCGTACATTGGTTCTCCGGCTTTGATAACAATTCCTGTCTCCTCCATGATCTCCCGTTCGGCAGTCTCCTGAATTGTTTCCCCCAGCTCTATATGGCCGCCCGGGATAGCCCACAAACCTTCACTCGGCGGTATACCTCTCCTGACGAGCAATACTTTATCATCTTTGATTACAACCGCTCCGACACCGACGCGGGGAACATCGGGATAATCGCTTTTTGACATTTTCCGAAACCTCTATCTTTTCAATTCAAACAATGAAGGACAACGGATCGTATCCGGCTCAACCGAACTGCTGAAAACGACCAGATATACGTCATTTTTCGATTCATTTATAACGGCGTGTTCAACATTGGGTGGAATTTCAAGAAGAACCGGTTTCTCATCTTTAATAAAAATCTCTTTCACCGTATTTTCTCTGATCGGTTTTGATAGAAACTTTGCCGAACCGCCATATACAAGCATCCATTCAGTGGCATTTGTATGATAATGATTTCCCCGCACGAATCCGGGTTTCAGGGAAACGATATGAAGGTTTAAGGAAGCATCTTCTGGCACACCGGACGTCTTAAAAGGATTTAATCCCCACCCTCTCTCATCCTCCCAGGCTGTGTGTTGTATGTTGATCTCTCTTACAGTGGTCATAACGATCTTCAACTCTTATTTCATGATAGACCCTTAATACGGAATTCAAATTTTCTTTCCTCGTATTGATCCGGTTTGAAAGTAAAAATTCTCTCTATAAATGTAACATTATGATTTTTATCGACTAATATTACTGTGGAGAACTGTGTGCCATAAACAGGACTTTCGACGAAAACTGGAGAAAGGATTCTTTCCCATTCGAGTCCTACCCCCGTATCAGGTAAAAGCCCGTCGTCAGGGTGTGATGTATCAGCCAGGATGCCGAAAATAGCTTCCGGTGAAAAGTTATTGTTTTCGGAAATTAGATTCCCGAGCCTGGTTTTCCCCAACTCTACTTTAGGCCAGGGAGTATCAAGCAGATGGTTGCTCAAGCCATACAATCCGGGCGATATTTTTTGAAGGTTACCACCACGGTTAGAAAAATAATAGAGATCGGACATATATCCGAAAATGAAGTTAAACCCGTTGTATTCATCAGCCTTTTGATTAACTTTGCGAATATATTCTGTTGGATCATCCTGGCTTCGAAGGAAATTGATAACCAGTTCTCCCCTGGATGTGGCGTCATCTTTTACAGCATGGGGATCTCTAAAATTCGTGACAGTCGCGATTTTTCCAGTTTTCGTTATGCCAAGCCAGGTACCACAGCTTTTCAAATCTCTTCCCGCGAGCAGGTCAGGTGCATCTTTCCAAAAAGTGGCCGGGGCAGCAGGCCTCTCGTAAAATTCATCCCTGTTGGATGCAAGGACGAGTGGATAATCCGGATGAGACTTGTATGAAAAAAGGACCAGGCACATAATTTCTTCGTTTTCTCCTTATTGAATTTTCATTTTAACATTATCCAGGATTTTTTGCATGATTCTGCCAGCTTTTTCATAGATAACTTCGGTCGCGATATAGTCATAGGGGGTGGCAGTCCTGTTAATAATAACCAGCTTCGCGCCTGCCTCTGTGGCATAAACCGGCATATACGCTGCAGGATAAACTACAAGAGAGGAGCCGATAACGATGAAAAGGTCACAGTCTCGGGCATGATTGGTGGCATCCGCCATAACATCCTGGGGGAGGGCCTCACCGAAAAGGACAACATCCGGTTTCAGCATACCATTGCAGTTTTCACATTCGGGAATCTCTTCGCCTTTCTGCAATCTTTCCTTAATATGTTCCATAGGGAATCTTTCATTGCAGTTCAAACATCTTGCCCAGTTCATGTTTCCGTGTAATTCAAAAACTTTTTCAGGAGAGTTTCCAGCCACCTGGTGGAGATTATCTATGTTTTGGGTAATAACTCCATCCAGTTTGCTCAGCTTTTCCAGTTCGGCAACAGCCAGATGCGCCTGATTCGGCTCAGCATCCGCGAAAAACCCGCCATCGACGAGAAATTTCCATTGTTTCCTTCGTGATTCCGGATCACTTATAAATTTTTGTATGGTGAAATCCTCAGGATCAAATTTGGACCAGATACCACCTGGACTGCGAAAATCAGGAATTCCGGACTCGGTGCTGACACCGGCTCCCGTAAATACCACAATCTTATAGGACGTAACAATCAAGTCTGCCACTTTACTGATTTTAAAGTCCAATTCAATATCTTTCATCTATTACCTTTGATGGTTTCGTAAAAAGTCATATTTCCCCTTCCCTGGCGAGAGGGTTACAATAACTTTCTTCCTATTACCCTCCCCCACTTGCGGGGGGAGGCAGGAGGGGGCAAGGGGAGGGGGACGTAAGCATATGAAATGGTGTTGTATTCACTCTCACCCCAACCCTCTCCCATCAAGGGAGAGGGGGCATTTTTGACTTTTTGCGAGGCCGTCACCTTTCAATTTTTCATGGTTGGCTTTGATCAGTTATCTTATAACATAAAATTTCTGTTTCATGAATTTAAATTGGTTGAGCCTACCAAGATGTATGTAATGCCGGACAGTATATAAAGGGTTAAGGCGAAAAGAATTACGACTTTAAAGCCGCCGAGTCCAATGGCGATTAACACGGCTCCCGATGTTCCGATAACAGAAAAAAAGCCATTTACACCCCATGCCCATGGAATAAGGTCTTTCTGGGCATGCCTTAACTTACTGAGCCCGGAGGGGAAGGGGATACCCATAGGTACAGCCAGCGGTGCTATCAGCAAGCTGCATATGAGCATTCGAATCCACAAAGACAGGCCTGACAGGGCACGTTGCAAAAACGGGTCTGCTGCGAGATAAAAGCCTCCCATAATGACTATAAAAATTATGAAAATTGAGATATGCCGTGGTCCTGCCTGCCGTATCTTATCTCCAATCAGGCTTCCGATACCTGAATATACAAGAAAAGAGCTGATAACAACGGTTGCGGAAAAAACAGGATCATAGAGATACCGGATGAACTGCTGCAAAAATGATATTTCGAGGAACATGTAGGCAAGCCCCAGAGAGCCGAAATATACAAAAACAGGAAGGGTGCCTCTTGACGATTGCCCCATAAGCCTGAGGGGAACCAGAATAAAAATTATACTGAATAAAACCAGTATGAGGAATGATATCCAGACAAGAATATACCCCCAATCCATAAAAGGTATGACGCTTCGCCCCTCTGAGGAGAGATATTTTTTAAGTATGCCTGTCTTAAAGAAATGGGAAAAGAAAGGTTTGTTATCAGTGGCCGGACGAATATCAAAGGGATATTCTTGATAAAATTGTTCTTTTCCCTTAGATAAGAGCTTTTTTGCGGCAACAAAAAAGTAGCTCTCACTCATTCGATTGACAACGTTTGTTTCATCATTGGTTATCCCGGAATAATAGCAAAGATCGAAGATGCGATCATGGCAAAAATCTTTGGTTTTTTCAATTTCTTCCGGAGAGAAAATTCCATTCTTAATCAGGAGCGTTGCCGTCTGCCAGCTTCTGATCATGATAATAGATCCGGAAGCATCCTTTTTTTTAGATTCAAGGGCGTCGATGGCCATGGCCAGAAGTTTCATGCTCTCTCGCGGAGGATCTTTAACCCATCGTGATATGGATATCACCCCCCCAGGATTGAGACGATCAAGACAGGTTCTGAGGGCTTCCCTGGTAAGGAGGTAGTTTTCACTGAGTGAATAAACCCCTGATGAAGCCGAATCCATTGATTGGGAAACGCTCAACTGAATCAGGTCAAATTTTTCTTTTGTCCTTTGAAGATAGCCCCTTCCATCTTCAATAAAAATTTGACACTCATCCGGATTATAAATGTCTCCGCTGAAACGGCGATACCGATCCTGCATCAGACTGATTATATCCCCATTCATCTCGACGACGGAAACATTCTTTGCACGGTAATACTTTGCACCCAGTATTTCTGTTCCCCCGCCTCCGCCGATGATCAAAACCTCAGGATTTGTCAGAAGGTGATAGGCAAGGGAATTAGTTCGATACTCCATAAAACGGAGTTCCTCCGGTTTGCCGGAAAATCTGTTTATGGCACCGACCGTATTCCCGTCAAGGAAAAGGCCCTTCTGCTCTGGGAGGGTGTACGGACAATTCAGGCTAAGATCTGGCAGATAATGGTATGCCGGGCTATCAATCACAGTAACAAGCCCCAGGGGTCCAAATTCCTGAAATTCCTTTTTTGCCTTTTTTAAACTTTCAGCCCGGGAAAGGTCTTTGAATGGGTTCATTTCAACCGGGGTATCGTGCAAAAAAATGAGATAGAGAGGAAAGGCGGCTATTAAAATAATCAGTGAGACTGACTTTCGCAACCGGTTTTTTGCTGAAGAGAAACTGGCCACAATTGACATAAGCGAGACAATGAAGATAATTTCATGAATGGATAAATGCAGAACCGTCAGAAGGGTTAAAAGAGGTCCCAATCCCGAACCAAGAAGGTTTGAAAAGTATATCTTATGGACGTTGCCCGGAAAGGCCAGGAAGCCAAGTCCTATACAAACAGCGCCAAGAAAAAAGGGCACAAACATTGCCAGGATGACGTAAATCAGATTCAGTATCTCACTGATCTGCCAGATTATCATCAATGGATTGAAGGTTATAACACGGCCGAGGTATACATTAATCCAGATAGAAGAGAAGAGTAAAAGGGGGAAAACATAGAAAATCGTTGAGGTCTTATTTTTCAGAGTTCTTCTGAAGAGGAAAATAAATGTACCGCTTGCCCCGAAACCCAGTAAGGCGACACTGATAATCAAATAGGCAAAATGATGCCAGTACTGTATGGAAAACATCTTAATAAGGAGGATTTCATAGGAGATCAAAACAGCGGAAACAAAAAAGATGGAAACCTGAATCCCCCTGAGAGATGGCTGAGAATTCATGATCAATTAATGCTTGCCCGTAAGGGGAACAAACATGACGGGCATTACATTCAGGGTAGTTATATTTCCTTGACTGTCCTTCTTGACCAGAACCAGATTCTGAGTCATGAAGGAACCCCCAACGGGAATAATCATCCTGCCGTTATTCTTGAGTTGTTTTATAAGAGGAGGCGGAATATGGCCTGCTGCCGCGGTTACGATAATTGCATCAAACGGTGCATGTTCCTGCCAGCCGTAATAACCATCGTCATTTTTAACTTCAACATTATCATACCCCAATTTTTGCAAACGGTTTGATGCCGACTCTGAAAGTTCGCGAACAATCTCGATTGTATAGACCTTTTTTACAAGTACTGACAGGATGGCTGCCTGATAGCCGGACCCCGTTCCCACTTCAAGTATGATACTATCTTCGTCCAGGTTTAAAGCTTCAGTCATGTACGCCACAATATACGGCTGTGAAATCGTCTGTCCATAACCGATGGGCAGGGGGGAATCATCATACGCATGGGAGACATTATTTTCCGGAACAAAAAGATGGCGGGGGACAAACATCATGGCCTCAAGAACGTCTTTATCTTTGACTCCCCTTCTTATGATCTGTCGATCCACCATCGATTTTCTCATTGCGGCGAACCTTTCTTCATCGAATACAGCTGAATATACATTATCCTTATTGCCGGCTGAAAGCAAGACAGCTCCGATTATGAGAAGAAATAATAAAACTCTTGGGATTATTTTCATAACTGTATTTGATTTGTGATATTATGCTTTTGATACATTCGTAAGAAACCAAAATCACACATGTTTGTTATTCCCGCTCCTTATGTCATTCCCGCGAAAGTGGGAATCTACGGGATAGACTCCAGTGGGAATCCAGTATTTACAGATAGTTGTGTTAGATAACAATCGAGGTTTATATGCTATTCAAAATAGCTGCCGATTTCATTGTCTTTATCCATTTTCTCTGGATCTTATTCATTATATTGGGATTCCCAATATTTCTCTACTTTAATTTGTACAAATGGAGAATATTTCACCTGATCGCCCTTATCGCGGCGATCATCATGCAGATTACACAGACGATCTGTCCCTTAACCTACCTTGAGGCTTACCTGAAATCAAAGAATATAGAGCATTCAGTCTATCCCGGTTCATTTATTATAGAGAAAATTGAAGGTTTGATCTACGTTCAGGATGTAACGCTGCAGAAAATCGCCTGCCTGACAATTATTTTCCTTATAATCGTACTTCTTTCCTTCTGGTTTAGACCTGTAAGGCGACGAAGATGACTCTGCAGGGCATCTACCTTTTTTAGGAGCGTCCGATTATGCTGAAAAATTTGCCCGTCAACTTGGCATTCTGCTTCCATTTCATTTCTTACCCGTTGAATGATTTTTCTAAATCACATGGCTTCCTTAATTGAGGGTTGACAAATCTAATTTTTTAAACCATTATAACTTATATGACATATATGGTTGCAAATCCTATTAAGGATGGAGGTAGAGTATGCAAAGGACAGTTGATGTTACCAGTGCACGTCGGCAATTCGGTACATTGCTTGATGAAGTGTTTTATAAAGGCGATGTTATTACTATTGAGAGGAAAGGGAAACCTTTGGCTCGCCTGGTTCCTGTAAATACAGAGAGCTCTTACCCGGCGCAGACTCCCCTTGATTCAGAAAGGCAGCGTTTACTTGATCAGTTGCACAGTCTACCGACGCTTTCAATGAATGAGGAGCCTACAGAAGTTTTACGTCAAATTCGTTCAAAAAGACGAATGCAGGCAATAAAGAACGATGAATAATATAATTGTACCGGATGCTAATGTTTTTTTGGAAATTATATACGGGCGTCAATTACAGGCGACGGCCAGACAGTTGATATCTCATGCGATTGCAAATGAAATTCAACTCGTAGCGCCAAGTTTGTTGTTAGATGAAATAACCGAGGTTCTTTGTGGGAATTTAGATAATTTGCAGAAAGTTCAACAGCACCTTCTCTATCTTGAACAATTGGTAAACGAAAAAGTATTGCTGGTTGTAGTTCCGAGTCTTGCTATTAGAATGAAAGCTATTGAAATCGCTCGCACAGAAAATCCTAAAAGTGGTTATCCTGAACTCAGTGATTCTTTGTATCATGCCTTAGCAATCGTAAACGATGCGATATTCGTTACCAATGATTTCAAGCATGTTGCCAAGGTTAATAGATTTGGTCATGTGGAAAAACTTGCTGATTATCAAAAAGTTTTTGAACGAATTGCATGAGACTTGGTAAAGCAGAACAATTGAATGAAGGTTTACAGGAAAAGCAGAGGCGTTTTTAGCGTTTTCATTGGTTATTTTATTAATGGGTGATGGCGTCGACTGCGGTGCGTCTCGTCATGAGCGAACTCATGCCGATCCACATCCTCGCGGCTCATCCGCTGTCGTTCGATGCATGAGATATTCATGATTGACACAAATAAGCAGAAGTATTATTATTACCAGTATTACACATTACTGGAGGTGCAATCATGAGAGTTACCATAAAAGGACAAGTCACAATTCCACAAGAAATTCGGGAAAAATTAGGAATAACTCCTGCTGTTGAAGTTGATTTTGTAGAAGAGAAAGGCCGAATTTATTTGGTGAAAAGGAAAGGCGAACCCCAAAAAACATATAAATTCAGGAAATTGAGGGGAATAGCCAACGTTAAAATGACAACTGATGAAATAATGGCCCTGACAAGAGGAGACAAATGAAAGGGGTTCTCGTTGATTCGAATATTGTTTTGGATGTTTTTCTGAATGATCCGAAATGGGCTGATTGGTCTGAATCAAAACTGGACGAGTATGATCAATTGGGGATCTTGTATATCAACTCGATCGTTTATTCTGAAATCTCCGTTAGTTTTAAGCGGATAGAGGATCTGGAATCCGCAATAGCCAAAGCTGGTCTCCAGATGTTGGAAATCCCCAAAGAGGCATTGTTTTTAGCTGGGAAAGCTTACCTTAAATACAAAAAAAGAAAGGGCACAAAAAGAACTCCGCTCCCGGATTTTTTTATTGGTGCACAAGCCGCCGTCCAGAATTTGGATTTAATTACGAGAGATGTCTATAGATATCAATCGTATTTTCCAACTGTAAAATTGATAACTCCATAAGATTTGGTCTTCCCAGCATCGAACCAGGCAAATGCAGCCTATGATGCAAGCGAAACATGAACTTTAGAATATTGCCACATAACACAGATGCCATATTCATGATTCTCAAACAGAAACAGGCAAGGTGTCACCAGATTATCTTCGTAATTGACAAGAGGAAAAAATGAGTATTCCGGAGAAAGATTTAGAGGATTTGAGATATGCCAAGTCATTGCTTGAGAATCCCGGTTTAGCCGTAAAAATTACAAATATGTTTGGAGCACCAATTGAAAAAGGCTTTGCTCTTCTTCCAAAAAACTGGTCTGACATTGTAGCTTCCAGCACCCAAAAGGCATTAACAGTAGCGATGGAAGCAGCTATTGTTACTATGAACAAAAGATCCGGTCAAACCTCGTCTGACTTTCTACACAAAATCCTGGTTGCTGCATCCGGTGCAGGTGGTGGTTTCTTTGGATTCCCCGCATTGCCGGTGGAGCTTCCGATCTCAACAACAATTATGATGCGCTCAATAGCAGATATTGCGAGGAGTGAAGGCGAACAAATTAGCGAACCGGAAACTAAAATGGCCTGTATTGAAGTTTTCGCTTTGGGAGGTCCAGGCAAAAACGATGATGCAGCCGAGACCGGGTATTTCGTAATTCGAGCGGGGCTGGCTCGTGCAGTAACAGAAGCTTCTCAGTACATGGTAGAACGAGGCATGGCCGAAAAAGGCGCCCCCGTAATTGTTCGGCTTATATCTCAGGTTGCCTCCCGGTTTGGCGTTCAAGTATCTGAGAAAGTTGCGGCACAGGCTGTACCTGTAATTGGAGCTGCAGGTGGTTCTATTTTAAATATGTTGTTTGTCGACCATTTCCAGGACATGGCGCGCGGACATTTTATTGTGCGACGTCTCGAAGGAAAATATGGCTACGATGAAGTCAAGAAAATCTATGATGGACTATAAAGACAATTCCCATTAATAGGGTCAGGTCCGCCTCTCCGTGAGGCACAGAGGCCCCACGCTACGTAAGTAGATTTAGCTTCTTAAACAAGTTACTTCCAATTGAGGCCTGATTCATTATGGGGGCTGTAAACCTATTTTCCATACCTTTTGCGATAACAGTCCTTGGTATATCTCACGTCATTACACAGATTACCGTTATTCGTGAGTTCATTAATGTCTTTGCGGGGAATGAAATTGTCCTGGGAGTTCTCTTTTCCCTGTGGCTTTTACTCACGGGATTCGGAGCATGGCTGGGAAGATTTATAAGGTCTTCCGTGGTACAGATGGCTTTATTCCATGCTTCTCTTTTCCTTGTTGCCTTTCTTCCTATTGCCCATATATTTCTCATTCGCTTCCTCAGAGATTATCTTTTTATCAGGGGAGAATTGCCCGGCATTGGACCATTGATCATCTGGGCAACTGTCCTTTTATTGCCCTATTGCATTATTACGGGTGGTCTTCTCACTCTTGCCTGCAGTGTCTTGCCCTCATATGGAACAAAAAGAACAAGCATCGGCAGGGTCTATTTCTTTGATAATATCGGTGACATATTGGGTGGGATTCTGTTCACATTCATTCTTGTCCATTATTTTAACAATCTTACAATACTCTATTCCCCTGCCTTTCTCTGTCTTTTTGGGTTTCTTCTGGTTAATAGCCGGGAATACGGCAGAAAGTTCTTTAAATCTTTGCTGGGAATTTTGGGCGTAATCTCTGTCGTGGGAGTCATCATTTTTGTTCCCCTTGAGGAAATTACACTGAAATGGCTCTATCCGGGACAGAAGATCATAGATCATCTTGAATCGCCCTACGGGAGGGTAGTGGTAACCAGTGATCATGATCAAACATCCTTCTTCGAAAACGGGGAACACCTCTTTTCAACTCCAAATATCTTTGCAAATGAGGAGCTTGTCCATTATGCCCTTCCCCAGCTGTCAGAGGTTCAATCCGTTCTGCTGGTCTCAGGGGGGATATCCGGCATTATTGATGAAATCAGAAAATATAAAGTGAGTCACATTGATTATGTGGAGATTGATCCTTCAATCATTACTGCCGGAACCAGACATCTGAATATCCATTTCCCGCCGGCCGTTCACGTTTACCTGGAAGACGGAAGGAAATATATTCAAAATACTTCCTGTAAATATGATGCGGTAATCCTCAATCTTCCCGATCCCTCCTCTCTGCAGTTAAATCGTTTCTACACCCTTGAATTCTTCAAAACGGTCAAGGATGTATTGTCCCCGGGCGGAATTGTCTGCTTTGGTGTAAAAGGCGCGGAGAATTACATTAGTGACGACCAGGCTCGTTTTTTATCCACTTTGAACAATACTCTGAAGGGCATTTTTCACCATGTCCTGATCATACCCGGAGAAAGGAATATTTTTATTGCCTCTGATAACCGGTTATCTCCGGACATTGCATCGCTTATCACGTCGCGGAACATCGAAACCACGTATGTGAATGAAAATTATCTTGCGGGCCGGGTAACCGCTGAAAGACTCTCCTTTGTGAAGGGAAGCCTGATCGATGATGCCCCCGCAAACCATGACTTCCGTCCCGCTGCATATTTTTACAGTATGCGTATCTGGCTTGGTATGTTTCAGGAACATTTCAAGATTCCTTTAATTGTGGCTTCCCTTTTCTTCGTGATGTATTTTGCCGGTATAGGCATTGTTAACAAGGCCTTGTTTTCGACAGGATTTACCGCTTCATCCATGGAGGTCATTATCCTCTTGAGTTATCAGATTATCCACGGCAGTATTTATACCGGCATCGGCCTTATTATTGCGGCATTCATGTTTGGTCTGGCTATCGGAAGTTTCTCGACCAATCAATTAACCTTCGTCAATAAAAACACACTCCTGACAATTGAATTAGCCATCATAATCTATTTGCTTATCTTCATGCTTATCATTTATGTGGGGAAATCAATACTTGGTACTGTTGCCTTTGCCATAATGGCGACATCAATAGGAGCCCTCACGGGGGCCGAATTCCCGGTTGCCGGCAGGCTTGTGTTTTTCTCTCCCTGGAAAACGGCGGGTTCTCTTTATGCGGCTGATTTGTTGGGGGGGAGTCTCGGGGCGTTTGTGGTCAGCCTCTTCCTTATACCTGCCGTCGGCATTTACAACACCTGTGTATTACTCATCGTATTTAAGATGTTGATAGTCTCCGGATTACTTGTTAAAAAGAAAATTCAGGAATAAACGATGGACGAGATTAGCAAATTTGAACCATTATTTTATATAACACGCAGGGATCTCATTAAATCGGGGATTGGTGGTGCCTTATTGCTTTCTCCGGTGAGCGTTCTGGCAAAACCATTGTTCTCTGCCAGCAAAAACGTAAAACAGGTCACTGAAAATGATGCGCCGGAAAAACTCTGGAAATGGTCGAAAGAGGTTTATTTTAAGGAAGAACTGAAAAACAATTATGTCAAGTGTCTTACCTGTCCAAATGAGTGTATCCTGGCGCCTGATGCCCGAAGCCGATGCAGGTCCCATGTAAATAAAGGCGGGAAACTTTATACACTCGTTTACGGTAATCCCTGTGCAGTCCATATCGATCCAATAGAGAAGAAACCCCTCTACCATTTTCTCCCTTCATCCAGGGTACTTTCCATTGCTACCACAGGATGCAGTTTCAACTGCCTGAACTGTCAAAATTGGGAGATATCTCAGGAGAGGCCTGAAAACGTCAGGTTTTACGATATGTTCCCACACTCTGTACTGGAAAGAGCCGCCAAAGCCGACTGCAAATCCATTGCGTACACCTATTCTGAGGCAACAACCTTTTATGAATATATGCTGGATACTTCACGGCTCGCAAGGGAAAAGGGCATAAAAAACGTCTGGGTAACCAATGGATACATGAACGAACCGCCCCTCATAGAACTTTGTAAATCTCTGGATGCCGCGAATGTTGATATCAAAAGTTTTTCTGAAGATATCTATTCAAAGCTCAATGCGGGCCGTTTAAAGCCTGTTCTCAGAACCCTCAATATTCTGAAAGAGAAGAATGTCTGGTTTGAGATGACAGCCCTTATAGTACCTACCTATACAGACAATATGGAAATGGTAAAAAGGATGTGCAACTGGATATTGGAAACTCTGGGGCCTGATTACCCCCTTCACTTTTCCCGTTTTCATCCCCAGTACAAGTTGACACATCTGCCTCCCACACCCGTTACATTTCTCGAAAGTGCGAGAGAAATCGCCATGAAAATGGGAATCCATTATGTCTATGTGGGGAACATTCCGCCCGCGGAATCCAATCACACCTATTGTCCATCATGCAAAAGGAAGATTATTGACCGCACTGGCTACCGTATAACAGAAATTAGCATAAAGAACGGCAAGTGTTCATTCTGCCGGGAACCAATTGCGGGAGTATGGAATTAAGGTGAAGGCGGTAATTTAATGAAATTGGTGTATTTGATATTGTTTTTTCTTGTCACCATTGTGGCTATCGCCAGTGCGGGGCACGCCTTAATTTCCAAACGCGATCCGAAGGGGGCCTTGGGCTGGATTGCCGTATGCCTGATGTTCCCGTTTGTAGGACCGTTTTTATACTTCCTTTTCGGTATCAACCGGGTTCAAACCAGGGCAAAGAAATTGCACCGGAGCCTTTCATCCCAGACCTATTTTGATTATGAGCGACAACGGGACGAAGAAGGGTTCGCCGTACCGAGCCTCGAAGTTACACCAGAGTTCATTGAACTGTCTCGAGTTTCTGATATCATCACAAAGCGGCCACTGGTGGGCGGTAACCGGGTTGAGTTACTTCACAATGGTGAACAGGCGTATCCGGCAATGCTCGAAACAATTGAGGGTGCACAACACACACTATTCCTGACAACCTATATCTTCAGAACAGACAACACGGGACGACAGTTTATCGAAGCACTGGCCAGGGCTGCTGAACGTGGCGTCGATGTCAGGGTTATGATCGATGGGATCGGTGAAATGTACTCCATTCCCCGGGCCGGCAAGTTGCTTAAGAAACGCGGCGTGCGTGTAGCACGATTTCTTCCACCCAGACTACTTCCCCCGATATTACATGTCAACCTGCGGAACCACCGTAAGATCATGGTTGCCGATCGGCGAATCGCTTTCACCGGAGGAATGAACATAAGCGCCCACCACCTTGCGGAAAAAAAAGAAAACTCTTTCCGCGTGATCGACACGCATTTTCGTCTCACGGGACCGATTGTCACACAGATTGAGGAGGTATTTATCGAAGACTGGGGGTTCATTACCGGAGAATACATGGAAACACAACCATGTCCCCCCGTTGACACGGGCACCGCAATTTGTCGCACCATAGTCGAAGGTCCCAACGAAGATCTGGACAAGTTATCTATGATTCTTCTTGGTGCCATCTCCTCGGCTCGTCGGTCTATTTCCATTATGACTCCTTACTTTATCCCGACTCGCGGGCTGCTAGCGGCTTTGCAGGCAGCTGCTTTACGAGGTATCCATGTGACCGTTATACTGCCATCCAGGAACAACCTTCCCTTAATCCATTGGGCGACCCGCAATTTGCTCTGGGAACTCCTGCAGTGGGGTGTTTACATTTATTATCAGCCGCCACCATTTGTTCACACCAAGCTGGTTCTGATAGACAACCATTACTTACAAATAGGTTCAGCTAACATCGACCCCCGCAGCCTCCGCCTTAATTTCGAGCTGGCAGTCGAGGTGTATGACAGAGCTTTCGCGAAAATCCTTGCGGAACACTTCGAAAATATCCGTGTACAGTCACGGCCGGTTTCACTCCAGGAAATGGATAGTCGCTCGCTACCGGCCAGGGTGCGCGATTCACTTGCCTGGTTATTTTCACCATATCTTTGAAAGTGTAATAGAAACACAGGACCAGTTCCATGTGTGCGGGTTACCATCGATCCTTCTTTTTTCCAGGCTGCTAAGGGAAAGCCATGCAGAACTTCTTGCCCATGAAACCTATGATGAAAGAGTGGCGAAAAGTGCAGTAACCTATGCATCAATGATCTTTACAAGACCATAATTGCACTGGTAAATTTTTAGGATTTCTGCTTGACATGAAAATAGAGTAGTGTAGTCTGTTAATAAGAAATTCAGTTAGCAAATCAAATCAATTGAGTGTCTCCGGTTCAATGTCGCCTGGGTTCCTTTTTCGAATCTTTTACTGCCGTTGTGAGTATAGTTAATGCACTTCTCACGGCTCTGAGTATCCAAAATCCAGAGGAAATGTTGAAGAAGCTGGAAAAACAAGAGGGGCTGTGGAAGACAAAGAAAATTTACATGGCAGCACGTGAAAACAGGTTCAAAAAGTGAAAGCTTCATTAGATTTACGAAGGCCATTGTTGTGATTGGGCATTAGATGAAAAAATGTGTTGTCTATTGTATGATGCCTGAGAATAGACGAAGTTTTCTGGGAATCTCTATTAGAGACCTGGTTTATTTAAGTCAAAAGAAAATTAAATATATTTATAAATAATATGC
>CAZKGS010000018.1:14981-18685 GCA_964552105.1 uncultured Syntrophaceae bacterium | reverse complement strand
CAGAAATCTCAATAGAATCACCGGGTCCGATCTTATATCTGCTTTCTTCCGCGAAAGTCGCCGTATTATTAATGGTAAATGAAGCCAAAAACAAAAGCAGGACAAAAAATACTGTTTTTTTCATTGCATCCGTCCCCCATAGGATTAAGTGATTAGATTAATAAGTAATTTGTTAAATAATTTCAGGTCCTTTGCTGTTTCGTGTGGGTAAATCACTCGTGTCATTCCCGCAAAAACGGGAATGACACGCGGGGCGGGAATCTATGCGGAGATAATATGTTTTACCTATATAAAACAGCGAGCAACCTGATTTTATTGTAACAATTTCTTCATTTCTTTTTCCGCTTCCTGCCGTCCGGGGAAGTTTTCTCTGTCTTTCAGGGCGAGCTGCAGATGGCTTTTTGCCTTATCTTTTTCACCCAGTCCGAGATAAATCATTCCCATATGATAATTGATGACCGGGATATTCCGGGCTTTTTCATCAATGCCGAGAAGTAGATCTTTCGCTTTCTTATATTCGCCCTTGCGGTAATAGACCCATGCCCCGGTATCCACCAGGGAGGGAACATTTTTGAATTTTTCCAGCAACGGAGCAACAAGTTTTTCTGCTTTTGCAAGGGTTTCCTTTGTTGGTTCATACTCGGCATAGTAAAAGGCCAGATTATTGGCCGCCATTGGGACTCCCGGATCTTTGGCCAGCACTTCTTCGTAGATGCCCTTCGCTTTTTTGTATTCACCCTTTTGTTCTAATGTCATAGCGGAAAGAAGGGCAACGCGGGGGTTATTCGGATTCAGCGCTCTCATCTTCTCGTAATTTTCCAGGGCCTTATCGAGAGAACCCTGCGATTGTTCAAGCTGAGCGAGACTGAACAAAGCCTGCTGGCTGTTCGGATTGATTTCGAATGCCTTTTCGTAGCTCTTGCGGGCATTGGAATAATCCTTCTCGATTGTATAAAGTTTTCCCAGCAAGATATAGTAGCCGGAATTCTTCGGGCTCTTTTCAATCTGCTGTTGAACTCTACTTATGGCCTCGTCAAGTTTCTTTTCTCTCAAGAGGGGGTCCAGGCTCTGGATGAGAGCGGGGGTATAATCGACGTTGGCTTCGAGGGCTTTCGCGAAGAGCGATTCGGCCTCAGCACCTTTCTTTTCCAGGCGTTTTACGACGCCTTTTTTATAGTAAGCAACAGGAGATTCGGGTGCAAGCTTTAAGAGGCGGGAATAGTATCTGTCCGCCCCGGAAAGATCCTTTTTCTCCAGTGCCATATTACCGAGGGCAAGCAGGGCTTCTCTTACATCTGGATTCTTATCCAGTAAATTTTTGTAGATGTCTTTGGCAATTGCCGGCTCATTGTTGAGATGATGAGTCCTCGCAAGGGCAAGGGATACGGGAATGTTTTCGGGCTCTTCGCCAAGAACTGTCCGGTATTCCGCAATGGCGCCGACATAATCCTTTTTGCTTACAAGGATATCCCCTTTTAAGGCGATGCCGGCTGCATCTTTGGGGTTTTCCTTCAAAACTTCCTCTACCAGTTTCATCGCTTCGTCAGGCTTTCTCTCCTGATAGCGAATTCCCGCAAGGAGTATTTTTGCCTTAAGGAAATCGGGGCCTGTTCGAGCCTTGGTTATGAATTCCTTCAGCAGCCCGATGGCTTTGTCTTTATTCTTTTGTCCAAGTTCATACCGGGCGAGTATATCGTAAGGTACATATTGATCGGGTATGTCACTAATGGCCTTTTGAAGAGTTTCTGCCATGGCGGCATTTTGCTTGTTTCCCGCATAGAAACGGGCGAGATAGATGCGGGGTTCTATCTTGTCAGGATGAGCGGCAATGAGATCTTTGAGAATCGTTTCAGCCTCTTTCTTTTTGTTTGTCCGGTTGTAAAATTGCGCAAGAAGGAGCTTTGGGCCGTCATTTTCGGGTTCTTGATTGACCAGAATTTTGTATTCCTTCTCTGCATCGGGGAGGCGATTTTCCTTTTCGAGAATACGAGCTAAAAGCAGCCGGCCTCTTTTATTCTTTTCATTTCGGTCGAGGAGAGCTCTCAGTACTTCTTCTGCCCCCTGCATGTCCCTTTGCTTAAGCCTGATATTGGCCAGGATGAGATAAGCGGCTTCTTTTTTCGGATTTTTTTCGATGAGTGATTTCAGAATTTGTTCTGCATCGGAGTCCTTTCCGTCTACAAGGAGGCAGTTTGCCTTTAAGAGTAGGGCTTCTTCATGGCCCGGATTCTTAGCCAGTACCAGTTTCGCTTTTTCCCATGCCTTATCCTTTTGACGGCCGAGAAGAAGTATCTTCCCCAAAGCTGCTTGGGCGTCCAGAAGTTCGGGATTAAGTTCGATGGCCCTGGATAGTGAACCGTAGGCCGGCTTAAATTTCATCTGCTTAAGGAGCGACAGGCCAAGCATGGAATAGGCTTCGGCAAAATTGGGATCAATCTTGATGGCATTACTGAAGTTGATGGTTGCCTTTGTGTATTCCCCTTTAGCATAAAGTTCGGTTCCCTTATCAAAGAATTTCACTTTTTTTGACTCAGGGCTTCCACAGGCTACAATCAATAATGCTAAGAGGACCAGAAAGTATTTTATTAATTGTTTACACGCCATTATACAATCTCCTTTATTATCTCGGTGAGGTAAAGTTAATTAAAATACCTATCATATTGTCGTTAAAAAGGGAAGCAGAAGATAGTGTGAGTTTAGAGTCTTTATTCACAACAACAAGGACAAAGGATCAAGGTAAAAGGAACAAGGTAAAAGGAACAAGGTAAAAGGAACAAGGTAAAAGGAACAAGGTAAAAGGTGGGGTGGCCTGGTATTTAATTCAAAATTAAGAATTCAAAATTCAAAATTGCTTTTTTATCCTTGATCCTTATTCCTTAAATTGAAGGACGTCTTTATATACTTCCTTTCTTGATACTTCCATTTCTTCGGAAATAATATTGACCATATCTCTCGTTGAGAGTGTTGGATCGCCCTGTAATTCATTGAATCTCTTCATTACCTTTTCACGTGAGTAGCGCTCGGGATGTTTCTCTGCTCCTGAGATGATAAGGGTGATTTCGCCCTTTAACTGCCTTTCCCTTAAAGAGTCGATGAGCTCTCTCACAGTGCAACGCATTATTTCCTCGTATACTTTAGTCAATTCTCTCGCAATTACGGCGTGTCTGTTCCCAAGAGTTTCTTCTATTTCTTTAAGGGTGGAGAGAAGACGCCTGGGGGATTCGTAAAATACCATTGTTTTTGTTTCATCCTTGAGGGATTCCAGAAATTGCTTTCTTTTCCCGGTTCTGGAAGGAAGGAATCCGAAAAAGACAAAACTGTCCATGGGAAGACCTGAGGCGCTGAGTGCGGCAACGACGGCTGATGGGCCGGGAACAGGTACAACTCTGATAAAATGTTCAATAGCCTGGTTGATCAGGATGTAGCCCGGGTCTGATATGCCGGGAGTGCCCGCGTCGGAGACATATGCCACATCCATTCCCTCATCAAGTTTTGAGATGATAAAGGCGCTCTTTTTTAATTCATTCTGGTCATAGAGGCTGGTAAGAGGGGAATTGATGTCGTAGACATTGAGAAGTTTCTTCGTTCTTCGTGTGTCCTCGGCGGCAATAAGCCGGACTTCCTTAAGGATCCTGAGAGCACGAAGGGTAATATCCTCCATATTCCCTATGGGAGTGGAGACAACATATAATGTTCCTTTTTTC
>CAZKGS010000018.1:12205-14881 GCA_964552105.1 uncultured Syntrophaceae bacterium | reverse complement strand
AATATCCTCCATATTCCCTATGGGAGTGGAGACAACATATAATGTTCCTTTTTTCCTTGTCCTTGTTCCTTGCACCTTGATCCTTCGCCCCTGATCCTTGTACCTTGAACCTTTGTCCTTTGTCCTTTTGCGTCATTCCCATGCAAGCTCGAAGGCGTTTTCAATGAGTTCCACGGTGTTGCCGTTGGGAGATAATTTGATCGCGATTACGTCGAACCTTGCATCATGATTGTCAAGTCGCTTTTCATTCAAGTAATTCAATGCTATTTTAGAAAGCTTCTTTTGTTTATTAAAATCGACGGCATCTGTCGGGTCTCCGAAATATTCTGATCGCCTGCTCTTGACTTCGACAAAAATAATATCACCGCTGTCACGGGCAACAATATCAACCTCTCCAAATACACATTTGTAATTTCGTTCAATTATTTTGTAGCCCTTCTTTTTCAGGAAATCAATAGCGATGTCTTCACCAATTTTGCCGGTTTTTTTGTTATCACTTTTCATGATGTCCAAGTCGCTGGGTTGGGTTTCGCGTTGAACCTTGCACCTTGTTCCTTGAGCCTTGTCCCTTATACCTTTACCTTGAAGGATTTCCTGTGAATTTCGCAGTAGCCGTATTTTTTTATTGCATTGCGGTGTTCACGGGTGCCGTAACCTTTGTTTCTCATAAAATTGTATTCGGAAAACTTCAGATGATACTCATCCATCATGCGGTCTCTTGAGACCTTGGCAATGATGGAAGCGGCTGCCACGGAAATGCTGAGAGAATCTCCTTTGATGATCGTTTTTTGTGGTATGGAAAGGTTGATGGTGTCTCTGCCATCTATGAGAAGGTAATCAGCGGGAGTAGATAAATCCAGAACAGCCTTTTCCATGGCCAGAAGGGTTGCCCTGAGAATATTGATATCGTCAATGATATCGGGCTCCACAACACCAAGGCCAATGGAAAGAGCATCATTCTTTATAGTTTTGTATATTTTTCCCCTTTTTAAAGGAGTTAATATTTTTGAGTCTCGAATATCCCCGTTTATGTAATCGTGGGGGAGGATGACAGCTGCGGCGACAACAGGACCAGCCAGAGGCCCCCTTCCAGCTTCATCAATGCCTGCAATAGATGAAAACCCGAGTTGCCGGACCTCATACTCAAAGCTGTTCATGCTACCTTCTGCCCAGTTCCTTTATCCGGGCCTTTTTACCCCTGAGAGCTCTCAAATAGTATAATCTTGAGCGTCTGACTCTACCTCTGGTTATTACTTCTACCCTATCAATAACGGGCGAATGTATGGGAAAGGTTCTTTCAACGCCAACACCGTGAGAAATTTTTCTGACGGTGAAATTGGCGCGGTTGTTTACGCCTCTTTTGCGTATAACAACTCCTTCAAATACCTGTATTCTTTCCTTCTGACCTTCTGTAATTCTTACATGCACCTTCACAGTATCGCCGGATTTAAAATCGGGAATATCTGTTCTCATCTGTTCCCTTTCGAGCATATCAAGCATATTCATTGTTTAAGTCCTCCTGTAACGAATGTAGTTATATTCAAATTTGATGGTTTTTAAAAATTGTTTGTGCTTGGGGTCAGGCCTTTACCTGTAGTCAATAGTGGAGGTTTAACCCTTTTTTGTTATCTTTCTCCGAACAATCTGTCCAGTACAATCGATACGGCAGACCGGACAGATAAATGGTTATAATTTGAGGGTCCCCTGATTGGTTCGATGAAATAGTCAGATTTATCAATGACTTCATCGGCAATTCCCCAGCCAGTGCCAAAAACCAGGAGATAAGCCTCTCTGTTTTCTGATATTTTTCCCCTTAGTTCTTCAAATCGTGAAGACTCTCCCCGGGGGGAAGCGCCTGTTGCCACAAGATTTACATTGATTTCTGATTCCTCTTTGATTTCCCTTACGGCATCCTCCAGGGTACTTTTCAATGAGGTTATATCGAGGGCCTTTTTCCTCCAGGGATTATAACAGGCACCGTAACCTTTCTGCCAGTGGTGAAGTATTCGCCTGACGAATTGCCTCTGCTGCTTGAGGGGTGTAATAATATAAAATCGTTTAACACCGTATGTTTTAGCAGCCCGGGATATATCATGGATATCCATATTGGTGACCGCCGTTGTTACAACGTCACCTTTTTTGTTGTAAACAGGATAATGTAAAAGAGCGATATAAACGTTATTCATATGCGCAGCTACGAATCAAAGGATCAAGGATAAAACAATTTTAAATTTTAAATGTTGAATTTTGAATTTGGGTGCAATGAACGCTCAGTCGAGCCGTCGAACGCTCAGTCGAACCGCACATGGTTTATCCATGTCACCCGTCCACTAATATATATAATTCAAAATTAAGAATTCAAAATTAAGAATTATATTTAACCTTTGTCAATTTCTTCAAGAATTTTTATGTCTTCCTCTGACAGGATTGCCTTTGCCAGTAAATCCGGTCTTCTTGCAAGTGTCCTCTTGAGGGATTTTCTACGTCTCCATTCATTAATCTTTTTGTGATCTCCTGAGAGAATCACATCGGGAACCTTCCAGTTGCGATACTCCTGTGGACGTGTATAATGGGGACCTTCCAGAAGACCGGTTGAAAATGAATCAAACAAAGCTGATTCCCTGTTTCCCAGTACTTCCGGAACAAGGCGTGAGACGGCATCAACTATAATCATTG